>NZ_JBRRDW010000008.1:0-125314 GCF_056759895.1 Stenotrophomonas sp. STEN038 | reverse complement strand
GAGGGGTTCCCCGTGGGGGTGTTTGTTGGGGGATTCGGCGGGATGTTGGATATGTTTAACGACGCGGTTTGTCTGTGTTTCTCATGCGGTGAAGGTCCTTCAGCTGCGCGGCTTACGCCGCTCCTACAAAAAGCCGTGCACAGCCTCCCGCCGCTTGGTGGGAGGCTGCAGTCAATCAATCAGCGCGGCCGCCGAACTCACCGGTGGTGGTGTTCACCAGGATGCGCTCGCCGTTGACGATGTACTCCGGCACCATGATTTCCAGGCCGGTGCTGAGCTTGGCCGGCTTCGGGCGCTTGGTGGCGGTGCCGCCCTTCAGTTCCGGCGGGGTCTCGATCACTTCCAGGGTCACGTGCTGCGGCATCTGCACGGCGACCGGTTGGTCGTCGATGACCTGCACGTAGATGCCGGTCAGGCCTTCGGTGATGTAGCCGGCGTCGTCGCCGATGACCTCGGCGTCCAGGGTGTACGGGGTGTAGTCCTCGTCATCCATGAACACGAAGGCATCGCCGTCCATGTAGGAGAAGGTGGACTGGCGACGCAGCAGCTCGACTTCCGGCAGGTTGTCGTCGGCATCGAAGCTGGCATCGAGCTTGTTGCCGCCCGGCACGCTGTACATGATGAAGCGGAAGCGGACGTTGCCGCCACGGCCCTGCGGCGAGCTGCGCTCGATGTCGCGGATCTGGTAGACGCCGTTGTTGTACTCGACGACGTTGCCTTTCTTGATGTCGTTGGCTTTCATGGATTGAGCGCTGGTATCGGGGAATCGGGATGGGATATTCGCAAAACCAGAAGCGGGTCCCGGGGTTGATCGAACGGCACTTTCGCGCCGTTCCGAATCCCCAAGCCCCGCTCCGGAGTCACTTCGGTGCCAAACGTACGGCGCCGTCGAGGCGAATAGTCTCACCGTTGAGGTAGGTATTGCCAATGATGTGGCCGACCAGGCTGGCGAAATCGGCCGGCTGGCCCAGACGCGACGGGAACGGGATGGAGGCGGCCAGCGATTCCTGCACGTTCGGCGGCATGCCGTCGACCATTGGGGTCCAGAACACGCCCGGGGCGATGGTCAGCACGCGGATGCCGAAGCGCGACAGTTCGCGGGCCATCGGCAGGGTCATGCCGACCACGCCACCCTTGGAGGCGGAATAGGCGGCCTGGCCGATCTGGCCTTCATAGGCGGCCACCGAGGCGGTGTTGATGATCACGCCGCGCTCGCCATCGGCGTTGGCTTCGTTGTGCTGCATCAGCTCGGCGCCGGCCTTGGCGACATTGAAGCTGCCGACCAGGTTGACCATCACCGTACTCTGGAAGTTGGCCAGCGGCATCGCTGCTTCGCGGCCGAGCACGCGGCCGGCACCGAGGATGCCGGCGCAGTTCATCACCACGTTCAAGCCGCCCAGGAATTCACGTGCGGCGGCCAGATTGGCGGCCACGCCGGCTTCGTCGGTGACATTGGTGGTGAAGTAGTGGGCATTGTCGGCGCCCAGTTCGGCGACCGCTGCGGCGCCCTTTTCATCATTGAGGTCGAACAGGGCGACCTTGCCGCCATTGGCAACCAGGAACTGGGCGACGCCCAGGCCAAGGCCGGAGACGCCGCCGGTGATGACGGCACGAACGGAAGACAGCTGCATTGGAACAATCCTGCTGAGTGATCCGCCGATTCTAGCTGATGCCGATCCGCGCCCAGCGGGCGTGATCAGACCTGTGGCACCGGGCCTGTCATGTCAGCCCGGGTGAGCTGCCGGCTGAAGTCAGGCGGCGACAGGCCGGGTGCGAACAGGAAGCCCTGGCCGACCGGCACCCCCAGCTCCAGCAGGAACTGGCGCTGCGCCTCCGACTCGATGCCCTCGGCCACCAGTCCCAGGCCGAGGCTGCGGGCGATGCCGCAGACCGCCTCGCAGACGGCGACATCGGAAGGGTTGTCGGGGACGCCGCTGATGAACAGTTGGCTGAGCTTGAGGCCGTGGATGGGTAGGGTGCGCAGGTAGTTGAGCGCGCTATAGCCCTCGCCGAAGTCGTCGATGGTCAGCACCACGCCCATGGCACGCAGCTCGGCAAAGGTGCGCAGGGTCGCCGGGGCGTCTTCGATCAAAACCCGCTCGGTGAACTCCAGTTCCAGCGCGCTGCCGGGCAGGCCGTAGTGGTCCAGCACCTCGCGTACCTGGCGCGCCAGGCGATCGCCACTGAACTGGCGGTAGGAGACGTTGATCGCCACCCGCATCATGCCCAGGCCTTCGCGCTGCCATTCGCGGATCTGCCGGCAGGCTTGGTGCAGCACCCATTCACCGATACGGACGATGTCGCCGGTGTTTTCGGCGTGGCTGATGAAGATGTCCGGGCGGAGCTCGCCAAGCTGGCGGTTGCGCCAGCGGATGAGTGCTTCGCAGGCAATGATCTGGCCGCTGCGCAGATCCACCTGTGGCTGGTAGACCAGCCGGAATTCGTCGCGGTCCAGCGCCTTGCGCAGGCGCCGCTCGATCTGCAGCCGGTCACGTTGGCGGCGTGCCAGTTCCGGCGAGAACAGCTGCCAGCCGTTGCGGTCGCGGCGCTTGCACTCGTACATGGCCAGGTCGGCGTTCTGGATCAACTGCTGCGGTCGCACGCCGTCCTTGGGCGCGCGGGCGATGCCAATGCTGGTGGTGACCGGGAACTCGTCCTTGCCGAACTGGAATGGCGGGACAAAGGCGCGGGTGATGGCTTCGGCCAGCTTCTCGGGACGTCCTGGCAGCTCGCGGGCGTCGCAGGTCACCACGAATTCGTCGCCGCCGAAGCGGGCCAGCAGGCCCTCGGTGCCGATCGCATCGGCAATACGGCGGGTTGCCTCGATCAGCAGCAGGTCGCCGGCGTTGTGGCCAAGCACATCGTTGACGGTCTTGAACCGGTCCAGATCGATGTAGAGCACGGCGACCTCGGCGTGCGAGGGATTGCTCAGCCGGGCTTCCAGGTCGGTCAGTGCGGCATCGCGATTCATGATGCCGGTCAGTGGGTCGGTGCGGGCCTGGTTCTTGAGGGTCTGCTCGGCGTGCTTGGGCTCGGTGATGTCCTGCAGGGTGCCGGCGATGCGGGTCGAGGCGAGGTCGCCGAGCTCCACCTCACCGATCATCCTGATCCAGAAGCTGTGGCCGCTGGCGCGTTGGCCCTGCAGCTCCAGCTCGAAGCCGGTGCGCTGCTCGACCACGCGCTCCATGGCATCGCGCAGTTGCTGGCGCGACAGGCTGCTCAGGCAGGCCAGCAGTTGCTCCAGGTCGGTGGGGGGCGATTGCTGGCCAAGAATGCGCTGCGCCTCGCCGGTGAGGTAAAGACGCAGCTGGCCGCGATCCCACTCCCAGCCGCCGATATGCGCCAGCGATTGGGCGCGGTCGAACAACGCGTGGTCGCGCTTGAGTTCGGTGATGTCACTGAACAGGGAAAATACATGGTCGGGCAGGTCGCAGCCGGCCGAGAACACCGGCACCGTGGTGATCGAGATCCAGATCATCCGCCCGTTGGGGCGGTGGTACAGGCCGATGATGGTGCTGGGAATGGTCCTGCCTTCGGCAAAGGAACGGGTTACCGGCCACTGCTCGGGCCGTAGCCGGCGGCCGTGCTCATCGACGCTGATCCACTCGTCGCTGTGCAGTGGCACCTTGGCCGGGGCAATGCTGCCGAGGTTGAAAATGCGGTGTGCCGCGGGATTGGCGGAAATGATGCCCAGGTGGCGGTCGAACAGCATCACCCCCTTGTCGATCGACTCCAGCAGCAGGCGGTAGCGCGTTTCGGCCTGCCAGCGTCGGCTCAGGTCGCGGGCGACGGCAACAATGCAATGCGCGTCGTCATGCTTGATGGTGGCCGAGTGCACCTCCACCGGAAAGCGGCTGCCGTCGCCGCGCATGTTGGTGACTTCCACTACATAGGTTTCGCCACGGTTGAGGGTTTCCCAGACCGGCTCAAGATGATCGGCGGGCAGGTCGGGGTTGAGCAGCTCGATGGGCTGGCCGACGATCTCTTCGCGGGTGCGGCCATAGGCGCGGACCCCGGCGCTGTTGACGTCCAGTACCACGCCGGTAGCGCTGAGAATGCTGACCGGGTCGGGTACCGCATTGAACAGGGCGGCGTAGCGGCGTTGTGCCAGCCGCCGCTCGGCCATGGCCTCGGTCAGGGCTGAGCGTGCAGCGAGCAAGGCCTGCTGCAGGCTCAATGGCAAGGGTTGTAGCAGTGCCTGTTCCAGTCCAGCCAGCGCGTCGACATGCGCGGCGCGGTGATCGCCGTCGTCAGATATCCCAAGCTGGCTGGTTCCGGTCATGACACTGTCAATGCCCTTCCTGTCTTGCTGCCTGTCTGCCGGCCCAGTCGTTCTGCGAGCCAGTTCCCCGTAGCGGCCAGCGCCGGCAGATCCACGCCGGTACGCATCCCCATGCCGTGCAGCATGTAAATAACATCTTCGCTGGCGACATTACCACTAGCACCGCGCGCATAGGGGCAGCCACCGGTGCCAGCCACGGCCGAATCCACCACCCGCACACCTTCCTCCAAGCAACTGGCGATATTGGCCAGGGCCTGCCCATAGGTGTCGTGGAAATGCACGGCCAAGGCCTCTATTGGCAATTCCGCGGCCACTGCCTGCAGCATCGCGCGGGCCTTGAGCGGGGTGCCGACACCGATGGTGTCGCCCAGTGATATTTCATAACAGCCCATGGCGTGCAGGCGGCTGGCAACGCGCACCACATCGGCCAGCGGCACCTCGCCCTGATACGGGCAGCCCAAAACAGTGGAGACATAGCCGCGCACCTGCACCCCATCGGCCTTGGCCCTGGCCAGGATCGGCTCGAAACGCTGCAGCGACTCGTCGACGCCGGCATTGGTGTTGGTGCGGTTGAACTGCTCGGACGCCGCGGTGAACACGGCAACCTCGCTGACGCCTACCGCCAGCGCGCGTTCGTATCCCTGTTCGTTGGGTACCAACACCGGGTAGCTCACACCGGGCCTGCGCCGGATGCCGGTGAAGACCTCGGCGGCATCGGCCAGCTGTGGCACCCATTTGGGGCTGACGAAACTGGTGGCTTCGATGCTGCGCAGGCCGGTTGCCGAGAGCCGATCGATCAGCTCGATCTTGTCGGCGGTTGCAACCTGCTGTTTCTCATTCTGCAGGCCGTCACGCGGGCCTACTTCGACAATACGGACGAAATCATTCATTGAGCGGTCTTTGACTGGAGGCGGGCGCGGGCTGTTCGTGGGCAAGGCTTACTGCGCGGCCCAGCGGGGAGGGCGCTTCTCAAGGAAGGCGGTCAAGCCTTCGCGGCCTTCGTCGGAAGCGCGCAGGGCGGCGATCAGGCCGGCATTGGCGCGGTCCAGTCCATCGCGGTCACCGATGGCGGCATGTACCTCGCGGACCAGTACCTTGGCCGAGGCGGCCGCAACCGGGCCTGCCTTGCTGAGCAGGCTGAGCTGGGACTGTACGGCGGCATCCAGCGCATCGGCGGCGACCACCTGGTGGACCAGGCCAATTTGCTGTGCGGTAGTGGCATCGAAATGCTCGCCAGTAGCAAACCAGCGCCGTGCCTGACGTGGACCGATCGCGGCGATGACATAAGGGGAGATCACCGCCGGCAGCAGGCCAAGGCGGCTCTCGGTGAGGCCGAAGCGGGCACCTTCGGCGGCAATGGCGATATCGCAGCAGGCGATCAGGCCGACGCCGCCGCCGAAGGCCGCACCCTGAACGCGGGCGATGGTCGGCTTGGGCAGCTCATCCAGGGTACGCATCAGGCCTGCCAGTGCCAGCGAGTCGATGCGGTTTTCCTCCTGGCTGGCGGTCGCCATGGATCGCATCCACTGCAGGTCGGCGCCGGCCGAGAAGGACGGCCCGGTGCTGGCCAGCACCACGGCCCGTACGGCCGGGTCGGCACCCAGGCTGGACAGGGTTTCGGTCAGGGAACGAATCAGCGCCGCGTCGAAGGCGTTGTGCAGGTCCGGCCGGTTCATGGAAAGGGTCGCTACCGCGCCCTGGTGCTGCACGAGCAATGCATCGCTCATCGGTAATGCCTGTTTGAACGGAAATCCCGCGAATCATAGCGGTGCAGGGGTGGGACGCCATGACGCAGCGCGGCGATGCTAGAATTGATAACCATTCTTATCACCACTCCATAGGCGCTATTCAGTGACGTTGTCAGATTTGCCGCTGCATGCTTCAGCGCGCGTAGAAAGCGTTCAGGACCTGCATGCAAACGACGCAATCGCGCGCCGTCTGCGCGAGCTGGGTTTTGTGAACGGAGAGGAAGTCCGCTTGGTAGCACGTGGTCCGGTCGGCGGTGAGCCGCTGCTGTTCCAGGTGGGTTTTACCCGTTTTGCGCTGCGTCGTAGCGAGGCCGCGCGCGTCCAGATCCGCGCCGAAGGAGCACAGGCATGAGTACCGCTATTGCCCGGTTGGCGTTGGTTGGCAACCCGAACAGCGGCAAGACCGCACTGTTCAACCAGCTGACCGGCAGCCGCCAGAAGGTGGCCAATTACACCGGCGTCACCGTCGAGCGCAAGGAAGGCCGCATGCGCGGGCCGTCCGGGCAGGAGTACGCGGTGCTGGATCTGCCCGGTGCCTACAGCCTGCATCCGGCCAGCCTGGACGAGGCCATCACCCGTGACCTGTGCCGGGGTTTCTATCCGGGCGAGGCTGCCCCGGATGCGCTGATCTGCGTGATCGACGCGACCAATCTGCGCCTGCATCTGCGGTTCGCGCTGGAAGTGCGTGAGCTCGGCAAGCCGATGGTGGTGGCGCTGAACATGGTCGATGCAGCCCGCAAGCGTGGCATCGAGATCGACGTCCCGGCGCTTGAGAAAGCCTTGGGAGTGCCGGTGGTGGAAACCGTCGCGGTGCGCCACAACGGCGCACGCGCGCTGGTCGAACGCATCGATACGCTGATGCCAAAGCTCGATGCCATGCCGGTGCATGCGGTTGAACCCGGTGCCGACTACCACGTGCAGGTGCGCGACATCCTTGCCTCAGCGGTGCGCATGCCTGCGCCCACTGCAAAGATAGACGACGCGCTGGACCGTTGGTTGCTGCACCCGGTTTTCGGTTTGCTGACGCTGGCTGTGGTCATGTTCCTGATCTTCCAGGCGGTGTACGCCTGGGCTACGCCATTGATGGATGGCATCGAAGCGGCCTTTGGCTGGCTGGGGCCGGTGGTGGCCGAGAAGCTGCCGGAAGGGCCGCTCAGCAGTCTGCTGGTGGACGGCATCATCGCCGGTGTCGGTGGCGTGCTGGTGTTCCTGCCGCAGATCCTGATCCTGTTCGCCTTCATCCTGGCATTGGAGGAATCGGGCTATCTGCCGCGCGCTGCCTTCCTGCTGGACCGGATGATGGCCTCGGCTGGTTTGTCCGGGCGTTCGTTCATCCCGCTGCTGTCGAGCTTCGCCTGTGCGGTGCCGGGCATCATGTCGACCCGCTCCATCCAGGACCCGCGTGATCGCCTGGCGACGATCCTGGTGGCGCCGCTGATGACCTGCTCGGCGCGCCTGCCGGTGTATGCCTTGCTGATTGGCGCCTTCATCCCGGCAAAGACCGTGTGGGGCGTGTTCAATCAGCAGGGTCTGGTGCTGTTTGCGCTGTATCTGGCTGGCATTCTCAGTGCGCTGGTGATGTCGTGGACGATGAAGAAATTCCGTCGCGACAAGAGCGAGCATCCCTTGATGCTGGAGCTGCCGTCCTACCGCCTGCCCAATCCGCGCGATCTGCTGGTTGGCTTGTACGAGCGCGCGATGATCTTCCTCAAGCGCGTGGGTGGCATCATCCTGTCGCTGACCATCCTGCTGTGGTTCCTGCTGTCGTATCCGGGCGCGCCCGAGAACGCGACCATGCCGGCCATTGATTACAGCTTCGCCGGCCAGATTGGCCATGCGATGGCGGTGATCTTCGCGCCGCTGGGCTTCAACTGGCAGATCTGTATCGCCTTGATTCCCGGCATGGGTGCGCGTGAAGTCGCGGTGTCATCGCTGGCCACGATCTATGCCTTGTCGGCTGCCGATGACGATGCCGCGATCCAGGCGCTGACGCCGGTGATCAGCGATGGCTGGACCTTGGCGACTGGTTTGTCGCTGATGGTGTGGTTCATCTACGCGCCGATGTGCATCTCGACTCTGGCCACCATCAAGCGCGAGACCAACTCTTGGAAGCAGATGGCCTTCGCCACGGTGTATCTGTTCGGCGCGGCCTATCTGGCAGCGTTCGTCACCTACCAGGTGGCGGTGGCGCTGGGAGCCGGCTGATGGACAAGGGCCTGCTGCTGCAATACCTGATCATCGCCGTGGCGGTGCTGGTCAGTGCCTGGGTGGTGCTGAAGAAGCAATTCCCGGGGGTATTGCGCAAGCTGCGCGGCCTGCTGGCGCTGTGGCTGGTGAAGCCGCAGCGTTCACCGCGACTGCAGGCCTGGGGGCGGCGTCTGGCGCCGCCTGCAGCGAGTGCTGCGGGCGCGTGTGGTGGCTGCAACAGCTGCGGACCAAGCGAGCCCAAGCAGCATTGAGCGAAACGAAAGCACCGGGTAACCCCGGCGCTTTTCTGTGGGAGCGGCGTCAGCCGCGAAGCTCGGGCACCATCGATCGGCACAAGGCCGTAGCCCGGGTGAGCTGGGCGCACGTGGGGCCGTTGGCGGGCAGTCCGAGAGGCCAGTAAATCATTGTCCGCGGGTGCGAGACGCTTGCCCCGGGCTACAGTCCCGGCAGCGCAGTGCAGGCCATGTGTATCGGCTGTACACTGGGCACATTGCAGGAAGCAACCAGGGAAAGACATGAAGTCATTGATTGGCGTTGTGATGTTGGTCGTAGTACTGGCCGTGGGCGGATCGGTGTATCTGCGTGGCGGCAACAAGATCACCGAGTCCCAGGTGCGCGCGCTGTACCTGCGCGCCGATAAAGCGCTTGCAGCAGGCGACGACAAGCCGCTGTGCGAGATGTTGTCGAAAGACTATGTGCAGACCACGGTAACCAAGACCGAAACCCAGCAGGCCGAGCAGCGCTATGACAGGGAGCAGTACTGTGCCTCCTTGGCTGAAAGCATGAGTCAGCTGCGCCAGTTCCGGGAAACCTTCGGTGGTCGCATGCCGCTGCGCTACGAGCAGAAGGTCAACAGCATCAGTATTGCCAGCGATGGTCGTTCGGCCGAGGTCGAGGTGTCGGCCATTGTTGAAATGGCGGGCGTCCGCATGGTCAGTCGCGGCCGCGACACCGTGGAGCGCAGTCGCTGGCGGACCTATATGACCGGCAGTCGTGCGATTACCCATGTCGGCAGGATGTAATTCCGCGCTGTGCGCTTGTGCGCCGGGCCGGTGAAGCGTTAGCGTGCGGGCATGAATACGACTCCAACCCGTTTGCTGATCCATGGCGCCTCCGGGCGCATGGGCCAAGCCCTGCTGCGTCTTGCGGCAGAAGATCCCTCGTTGCAGGTGGTTGCTGCGGTGGTGCGCAAACCGCCAATCCAACGCGTGATCGACGGCATTCCGCATTTCGCTGCCAGCGAGCTGTCTGGCGCGCCGGCATTTGATGTGGCGATCGATTTCAGCCTGCCGGAGGGTTTTGACCCGGTGCTGGCGCTGTGCGTGGAGCGCGGCGTGGGCCTGGTGTCGGGCACAACCGGCATCAACGAGGCGCAACAGGCCGCTTTGGCCGTCGCCGCGAGCAAGGTTCCTCTGGTTTGGGCGACCAACTTCAGCCTTGGTGTCGCGGTGCTGGCCGAGCTGGTCGAGCGGGCAGCGGCGGCATTGCCGGGCTGGGACTGCGACATCGTCGAATCCCACCATGTGCACAAGAAGGATGCGCCTTCCGGCACCGCACTGACGCTGGGCGAATCGGCCCAGCACGGCGGGGCGGAGCCGCGCTACGCCAGCCTGCGCGCCGGCGACATCATCGGCGAGCACTTCGTCCAGTTCACCGGGCTGGGCGAGCGGGTGGAGCTGGTACATCGGGCCACCAATCGCGATATTTTTGCGCGTGGGGCGCTGCATGCGGCCAAGCAGCTGCGCCATCGCGGCCCGGGGCAGTACCGTGTGCGTGACCTGGTCGGCGCATCCACGCAGGCCTGAGAAAGCTGAATTCGCAGCGAATTCTCCCGGAACGTGGCTTTTGTCACGTCTGAACAGCTGAAGGAAGGCAAACGGGGCGCTGGCGTTGGTGTCCCCTTGCCTTTACAATTCCGGCTCGCCGAAACACGTTAGCCGGACCGGTTCCCAGACCGCCGTCCGCGCTTTTTTGCAACCGGTTTTTGACCGTGAACGCAGGCGTGGCTTCGGAGTCCCCCGGTAGCCAAAGTGAGATTCCCGTGACCCAAGCCGCAATTCTCGTGCTCGAAGACGGCACCGTATTCGAGGGCGAATCCGTAGGCGCGCCCGGCCTATCCGTGGGTGAGGTGGTGTTCAACACCGCCATGACCGGTTACCAGGAAATGCTGACCGATCCGTCCTACGCCCGGCAGATGATCACCCTGACGTACCCGCATATCGGCAACACCGGTATGAACGACCAGGACGACGAAGCTTCCAAGGTATGGGCATCGGGCCTGATCGTGCGCGATGTGCCGCGCCGCCCAAGAAACTGGCGTAACCAGGTATCGCTGCAGGATTGGTTGATCCAGCGCGGTGTGGTGGCCATCTCCGGCATCGACACCCGCAAGCTGACCCGCATCCTGCGTGAGCGCGGCGCCCAGAACGGCGCGCTGATGGCTGGCCCCGACATCGATGTCGAAAAGGCGCTGGAAGCCGCCCGCAAATTCCCCGGCCTGAAGGGCATGGATCTGGCCAAGGTAGTCAGCACCGACACGTCCTACGGCTGGACCGACGGCCAGCTGGACCTGGACCGTAACGAATTCGTACGCGCCGAACCGAAGTTCAAGGTTGTGGCCTACGACTTTGGCGTGAAGACCAACATCCTGCGCATGCTGGCCGAGCGCGGCTGCGAGCTGACCGTGGTGCCGGCACAGACTCCGGCTGCCGAGGTACTGGCACTCAAGCCGGACGGCGTGTTCCTTTCCAACGGCCCGGGTGATCCGGAACCCTGTGACTACGCCATCAGCGCGATCAAGACCTTCGTCGAGCAGAAGGTTCCGACTTTCGGTATCTGCCTGGGCCACCAGCTGCTGGGCCTGGCTGCAGGCGCCAAGACCATGAAGATGGGCCACGGTCACCACGGTGCCAACCACCCGGTGCAGGACATCGACGACGGCCGGGTGATGATCACCTCGCAGAACCACGGCTTCGCCATCGACGAAAGCGTGCTGCCGGCCAATGTGCGGGTCACCCACCGCTCGCTGTTCGACCAGACCATCCAGGGCATCGCGCTGACCGATGCGCCGGCGTTCTCCTTCCAGGGTCACCCGGAAGCCTCGCCGGGCCCGCGTGACGTGGCACCGTTGTTCGACCGCTTCATCACCCTGATGGAAGGGGCCAAGGCGTGAGCAAGGCGCGCTGGCTGATGTTGCCGGCGCTGCTGGCCACCTCGGTGGCCAGCGCGGCGCCAGTGACCGCACAGGAGATCCGCGATCTGCTGCCGCTGACCGGCTTTGAGCGCATGGGCAATGATGCGGCCACGTCCATGTTGGCCAATGTCACGCTCTTCCCGCAGATTCCGGCAGCACAACGCGAGTGCCTGGCCACGCCGATCGGCGAGGTGCTGAATGAAGCACTGGTGGATCGCCTGGTCGCCAATCTTGGCAACGACGGCCAGCAGCACCTCAAGCGCTGGCAGGCGTTCTACTCGAGCCAGGGCGGCAAGCGCATGGTCGCGACCCAGCGCCAGATGATGTACGGCACGGCGTTGCCCGCCGAGTTCGAGGGTGAGCCCAGCGAACTGGAGCGCAAGCAGGTAGGCGAGTTCATGGCCAGCGGCTCCTATGAAGCCTTGGGCGCCGTGCTTGCGGAGCTGGGTGCCATGCCCGATGGCCTGCCGCTGCGCCTGAGCGAGCGCATCCAGAGCCAATGCGGTGTCACGATTGATCCAGAAGAGTTTTCCTGATCGACAGCGTGCGATCACTTCCCCCAGACACGCTGTACTGACTTAGAGAAGAAAATGCCAAAGCGCACCGACCTAAAAACCATCCTGATCATCGGCGCTGGCCCGATCGTCATCGGCCAAGCCTGTGAGTTCGACTACTCCGGCGCGCAGGCGTGCAAGGCGCTGCGTGACGAGGGTTACCGCGTGGTGTTGGTGAACTCCAACCCGGCCACGATCATGACCGACCCGGAGATGGCCGATGCCGTCTACATCGAGCCGATCAACTGGCAGACGGTCGAGAAGATCATCGACAAGGAGCGCCCCGACGCGCTGCTGCCGACCATGGGTGGCCAGACCGCGCTGAACTGCGCGCTGGACCTGGCTGACCACGGCGTGCTGGAGAAGTACAACGTCGAGCTGATCGGTGCCAAGCGCGAAGCCATCCGCATGGCCGAAGACCGCGAGCTGTTCCGCGTGGCGATGGGCGAGATCGGTCTGGAATGCCCGACCGCCGCCGTCGCCCATACGCTGGAAGAGGCGCTGGAAATCCAGACCCGCGTTGGCTATCCGACCATCATCCGTCCGTCCTTCACCCTCGGCGGCAGCGGCGGCGGCATCGCCTACAACCGCGAAGAGCTGATCGAGATCGTTGGCCGCGGCCTGGAGCTGTCGCCGACCACCGAAGTGCTGGTCGAAGAATCGGTGCTGGGCTGGAAGGAATTCGAAATGGAAGTGGTCCGCGACACCGCGGACAACTGCATCATCGTCTGCTCGATCGAGAACCTCGACCCGATGGGCGTGCACACCGGTGACTCGATCACCGTGGCACCGGCACAGACCCTGACCGACAAGGAATACCAGCGCCTGCGCGATGCCTCCATCGCCGTGCTGCGCAAGATCGGCGTGGATACCGGCGGTTCGAACGTGCAGTTCGGCATCAGCCCGACCACCGGCCGCGTGGTGGTGATCGAGATGAACCCGCGCGTGTCGCGTTCCTCGGCGCTGGCTTCCAAGGCCACCGGCTTCCCGATCGCCAAGGTCGCCGCCAAGCTGGCGGTCGGCTACACCCTGGACGAATTGAAGAACGAAATCACCGGCGGCCTGACCCCGGCCTCGTTCGAGCCGTCCATCGATTACGTCGTCACCAAGATTCCGCGCTTCGCCTTCGAGAAGTTCCCGGCCGCCGACGCGCGCCTGACCACCCAGATGAAGTCGGTGGGCGAGGTGATGGCGATGGGCCGCACCTTCAAGGAATCGCTGCAGAAGGCGCTGCGTGGCCTGGAAACCGGCAAGGTCGGCCTCGACCCGACCGAGCTGGACCTGGGCAATGAAGACGACGTCGCCACCATGAAGCGCGAGCTCAAGGCCCCGGGCCCGGAGCGTCTGTTCTACGTGGGTGATGCCTTCCGTACCGGCATGAGCGTGGAAGAAATCTACGGCCTGTCGCATATCGACCCGTGGTTCCTCGACCAGATCGAAGAAATTATTGCCGATGAAAAGCAGGTGCATGCCGAAGGCATCGACGCGCTGGACGCTGCGCGCCTGCGCAAGCTCAAGCGCGCCGGTTTCTCCGATGCACGCCTGGCACAGCTGACCGGCACCAACGAAGCCGCCATCCGTGCACTGCGCCGCGCCCACAAGGTGCGTCCGGTCTACAAGCGCGTTGACTCCTGCGCTGGCGAATTCGCCACCGGCACCGCCTACCTGTACTCGACCTACGAGGACGAGTGCGAGGCCGCGCCGAGCAATCGCGACAAGATCATGATCCTGGGCGGTGGCCCGAACCGCATTGGCCAGGGCATCGAGTTCGACTACTGCTGCGTGCACGCCGCGCTCGCCCTGCGCGAGGATGGTTTCGAAACCATCATGGTCAACTGCAACCCGGAAACCGTTTCGACCGACTACGACACCTCCGACCGCCTGTACTTCGAGCCGCTGACGCTGGAAGACGTGCTGGAGATCGTCGAGCTGGAACAGCCCAAGGGCGTGATCGTGCA
Source organism: Stenotrophomonas sp. STEN038 (assembly GCF_056759895.1). Lineage (NCBI taxonomy): Bacteria > Pseudomonadati > Pseudomonadota > Gammaproteobacteria > Lysobacterales > Lysobacteraceae > Stenotrophomonas > Stenotrophomonas sp. STEN038. The sequence continues at coordinate 111,371 of NZ_JBRRDW010000008.1, read as the reverse complement.
GTACGGCGGCCAGACCCCGCTGAAGCTGGCGCGTGCACTGGAAGCCAATGGTGTGCCGGTGATCGGCACCTCGCCGGACTCCATCGACCTGGCCGAAGACCGTGAGCGTTTCCAGCAGCTGGTCGAGAAGCTTGGCCTGAAGCAGCCGCCGAACCGCATTGCCCGCAATGACCAGGAAGCGCTGCTGCTGGCCCGCGAAATTGGCTACCCGCTGGTGGTGCGCCCGAGCTACGTGCTCGGTGGCCGTGCGATGGAAATCGTCTACAGCGAATCCGACCTGGCCCGCTACGTGCGCGACGCGGTCAAGGTGTCCAACGATTCGCCGGTGCTGCTCGACCACTTCCTCGACGCTGCGGTCGAAGCCGACGTCGACATCATCTGCGACAAGGACGGCAAGGTCTTGATCGGTGGCGTGATGGAACACATCGAAGAAGCCGGCGTGCACTCCGGCGACTCGTCCTGCTCGCTGCCGCCGTACTCGCTGTCGGCTGAAACCCAGGCCGAACTGCGTCGCCAGGTTACCGAGCTGGCCAAGGCACTGCAGGTTGTCGGCCTGATGAACACCCAGTTCGCGGTGCAGACCGATGCCGATGGCAAGGACGTGATCTATCTGCTGGAAGTGAATCCGCGTGCTTCGCGCACCGTGCCGTTCGTGTCCAAGGCAACCGGCATGGCGCTGGCCAAGATCGCCGCCCGCTGCATGGCCGGCAAGACGCTGGCCGAGCAGGGCGCTACCAAGGAAATCGTGCCGGGCTATTACTCGGTGAAGGAAGCCATCTTCCCGTTCGCCAAGTTCCAGGGCGTCGATCCGATCCTCGGGCCGGAGATGCGTTCCACCGGCGAAGTGATGGGCGTGGGCCGCAGCTTCAGCGCCGCCTTCGCACGCGCGCAGGAAGCCGGCAGCATCAAGACCCCGCCGGTCGGCAAGGTCTTCATCTCGGTGCGCGACGCTGACAAGCAGCGCGTGATGCCGGCGGTGCAGGGCCTGGTCGAACGTGGATATTCGCTGGTTGCTACCCGTGGCACGGCCGCGTGGTTGCAGCAGCATGGCTATACCTGTGACGTCGTCAACAAGGTAGTTGAAGGCCGTCCGCACATCGTGGACAGCATCAAGAATGGCGAGATCGTCTACATCGTCAACACGACCGAAGGCCGTGCTGCGATCAACGACTCGTTCTCGATCCGCCGCGAGGCACTGCAGAACCGCATCACGTACTCCACCACCGTTGCTGGCGCCAAGGCGCTGGTGCAGTCGCTGGAGTTCCGTGGCACCGGTCCGGTGTTGTCGCTGCAGGAACTGCACAAGGAGTTGAATGCATGAGAGCCCCCATCACGATGAAGGGCGCCAAACGCCTGCGTGAGGAACTGGATCACCTGAAGTCGGAAAAGCGCCCCAAGGTCATCGCCGCCATCGCCGAAGCGCGCGAGCACGGTGACCTGAAGGAAAACGCCGAGTACCACGCCGCGCGCGAAGAGCAGGGTTTCATCGAAGGCCGCATCAAGCAGCTGGAAGGTGAGTTGTCGCATTCGGAAGTGATCGACATCAGCAAGCTCAACGCCGGCAGCAAGGTGGTGTTCGGCGCAACGGTGACCTTGGCTGACGTCGAGAGCGACGAAGAGAAGCGTTACCAGATCGTCGGTGACCTGGAAGCGGACATCAAGCTGGGCTTGATTGCCATTTCCTCGCCGGTGGCACGCGCCCTGATCGGCAAGAACGAAGGCGATGCCATCGCCATCGACGCGCCGGCCGGCCAGCGCGAGTACGAAATCGTCAGCGTCGAATACCTCGACTGACGATGGCCAAGGCCACACTGCTGCTGCCAGCGCGCAGCCGTTTTCCGGCAGGCGAACTGCCGGCGCAGGTGGCTGCGGCACTGGGTCGTGCCGAGCGTTCGCTCGGTACGGCCGGTGAATCGGCGCAGCTGCGCCGTCATTTCAGCGTGCAGCCGGCCGACTGGTCGGCCGCCGCCTTGACCCGCCAGACCGATGCCGGCGATGCCGCTGGCGGCTTCTGGCTGCGCGCCGATCCAGCCAATATCGTGCCGGACATGCAGGGCGCGCGTTTGATGGCGGCCGCCGAGACGCTGCGCCTGGAACAGGCTGACGTGGATGCCTTGTTGCCTGCGCTGCAACCCTTGTTCGCAGGTTTCGGTTACCAGCTGGATGCACCCACTCCCTCGCGTTGGTACCTGCGTCTGCCGGCCGATACGCCGCTGCCCGAGTTCGCAGAACCGGATGTGGTGCTCGGCGACGACTTGTTTTCGCATCTGCCCAACGGTGAGAACGGACGCCGTTGGCGCGCTTTGCTGACCGAAGCGCAGGTGGTCCTGCACCAGCATCCATGGAATGAACAACGCGTGACCCAAGGCCAGCGTGCGGTCAATTCGCTGTGGTTCTGGGGCGCAGGCAGCCTTCCGATATCGGTACACACCGCGCACGCACAGGTACGCAGCCGCGATGCCCTGGTGCAGGGCTTGGCCGCGATGGCCGGCGTGCGCCTGGGCGGCGAGCAGAGCGTGGATGCACTGGTCGATCTGCGTCAGCTGCGTTCGCTGCAGCAGCTTGCACGGGATGCAATCGCCCCCTTGCTCGATGCACTCAAGCGGGGCGAGCTCAGCGAGCTGCAGTTGGATTTCGAAGATGGCACCGGCTATCGCATCACCCGCGGGCAGCGTTGGCTCCTGTGGAAGAAACCGATCATGACGCTTGCTGATGAGTGACAGTTTGAGGATCGTTCGTCGCGACATGGTCGCGGTCGACGGCTGGAACGATGAGACCCTGCCGCTGCTGCGCCGTATCTATGCCGCACGCGGTGCTGCCACGCCAGAGCAGGCACAGCCCCGGCTTGCCCAGTTGCACGCGCCTGATCTGCTGGGTGGTATGCAGGCTGCGGTGCAGTTGCTGGCCGCTGCAATCGCCAACGACAAGCGCATTCTTATCGTCGGTGATTTCGACTGCGACGGCGCCACTGCCTGCGCGGTAGGGGTGCGCGGCCTGCGCATGCTTGGCGCACGCGATGTGGTGCATGCCGTGCCGAACCGGATGGTGCACGGCTATGGTCTGTCGCCGTCCCTGGTCGAAGAACTTGCCGCGTTGAAGCCGGATCTGCTGGTCACCGTCGATCACGGCATCGCCTGTCATGCTGGCGTGCGTGCCGCGAAGGCCTTGGGTTGGCAGGTGCTGGTCACCGATCACCATCTTCCAGGTGAACAGCTGCCGCCGGCGGATGCGATCGTCGACCCGAACGTGGATGGTGACGCATTCCCCAGCAAAGCGCTGGCCGGTGTCGGGGTTATTTTCTATGTGCTGATGGCACTGCGCCGTCATCTGCGCGAGCAATCTGCCTTCGGAACGCAGCCGGAGCCTGATCTGCTGACGCTGCTGGACCTGGTTGCCGTCGGCACTGTCGCCGATCTGGTGGCACTGGATGAGAATAATCGCGCCCTGGTTTCCGCAGGTTTGCGGCGACTACGCGCCGGCAAGGCCAGCGTCGGCCTGCAGGCCTTGATCGAGGTGAGCGGACGTGACCCGCGTCGGCTCAGCGCCAGCGACATCGGTTACGCCGTTGCGCCGCGTTTGAATGCGGCAGGACGTCTGGAAGACATGGCGCTGGGCATCGAGCTGTTGCTGACCGAAGATCCCGCACAGGCGCGACATATCGCCACGCTGCTCGAAGAGATCAATGCCGAGCGCCGCGCCGTGCAGCAGATCATGACCGACGACGCCGAACGTGCGGTTGCTCGCGCAGTGCTGGATGACGACATGCAGCGACCGGTTGCGGCGTGTTTGTTCGATGCGGAGTGGCATCCGGGCGTCGTGGGCCTGGTTGCATCGAAAATGAAGGATCGCCTGCATCGGCCGGTGATTGCCTTTGCACCGGCTGAACCCGGTGGCGATGCATTGCGTGGCTCGGCGCGTTCGATCAGCGGCTTCCACATCCGCGATGCCTTGGCCGCGATCAACGCCAATCATCCAGGATTGATGGAGAAGTTCGGTGGTCACGCGATGGCTGCGGGGCTGAGTTTGCCATTGGCAAATCTGCATGCATTCAAGGCAGCGTTCGAGCAGCAGGTGCAACGCAGCCTGGACCCAGCACTGCTGCAACAGCAGTTGCTCAGCGATGGCGAGTTGTTGCCTGCCGAACTGGATTTCCAGCATGCCGAAGCACTGCGTCTTGCCGGCCCGTGGGGACAGGGCTTCGCCGAACCTTTGTTTGACGGTGCTTTCGAAGTGCTTGAATGGCGCGTGCTCAAGGAGCGTCATCTGAAGTTCGTATTGCGTCAGACCGGCAGCACGGCGCGGATCAATGCGATCCATTTCAGCGGCTGGACGGGCACCGCACCCGCACCGCATGTACAGCTCGCCTACCGACTGGTAAGCGACGACTACCGCGGCGGCAAAGCCATCCAGCTGATAGTCGAGCACTGCGCATCCGTTTGACCTGACGCTGGCGCCCCCCTTGTAGTGCCGAGCCATGCTCGGCAGGGGCTTCACCGCAAATCCATAAGCACTCGTAGCGTTCCGCTACGTCCCAGCACGTAGCAGAGAAAGCGCACCGAGCGCATCTCCTGTAGTGCCGAGCCATGCTCGGCAGGGGCTTCACCCCCGATCCATCAGCACTCGTAGCACGCACCCCGGGTGCGGGCAGCGCACCTGGGAACACAGGCAGAATGCCTGAAGGAATTCTGGTTCCTTTCCCCCGTACGCGCTGTGCTTATCCAGACAACGGTACCCGCCTGCACAGCTTTGTGTGATCTACATCGCTAAAGACCTGTCTCGAATGCCCAGACAACGAACACCGTCTGCAAGCCACCGGCAACAGAATCTGCGCAGTTCACCGCCAGACCTTGCTTTGATTGCGTGAGGACTGCGTGATGAAACCCATCTTCGGCCAATACATTCCTACGAATTCAGCATTCAATGACCCGATATGGGTGTCAGAAAACTGGCGCGTTACATAAAGCGATGGCACAGTCGGGTTCTCCACAACGCATGGGACGACGGAACGCCCGATGTTTGCAGAATCACTTTCAGCAGCAGGCGGCTTGCAACGCCTGCATCAAGACCGCCGCCTGGTTCGAGTGGAAACCGCGCTTTCTCCAGAGACCTTTCTGGTCAAGCGTTTTGACGGCAATGAATCGGTCTCCGCACCATTCCTCTATCACGTCGAGTTGCTGTCTACCCAGCCAAGGCTGGAGCTGAAGCAGCTGGTTGGGCAACCGCTACGTCTGCTGCTTGGCGATGAGTTTGGTGGCCGTAGCGTGCACGGCTATGTACGCGAGTTCGCCAGCACCGGGCAACAGGCGCAGTTCAACAGCTACCGCGCCGAGGTGGCGCCGTGGTTCGCCTTCCTCGATTACACCAGCAATTGCCGCATCTTCCAGGACAAGAATGTCCTGCAGATCATCGAAGAAGTGTTTGCCGGCTACGAGCAGCTGGCGCGCTACCGCTACGATCTCAATGCCGGCAAGCTGCCGCCCTTGTCGTACTGTGTGCAGTACAACGAATCCGACTTTGCCTTCGTCAGTCGCCTGCTGGAAGACGCGGGCCTGTATTACAGCTTCGTGCACGATGACGAAGGGCATACGCTGATCATCAGCGATGACTCCACGCTCAGTGTCGTACACGGCGAACCAGCTGCGATCGCGTATGTGTCCGATCAAGGCACCTTGGCGCGTACCGGCCTGCATCGCTGGGGTGCGCGGCGCAGGGTAGGGCCGAGCGCGCAGACGTTGCGCAGTTTCGATTTCAAGCAGCCCAAGCAACAACTCGACGGAAACCAGGGCAATCAGGTGCCGATGGGTTTATTGCCGCCACTGGAGCAATACCGTTATGACGGGGCAGCGCGCTTTGCGAACAGTCGCGTTGGAGAAGCGCTGGCGGCCGTGCGTAATGAGGAGGTCAGCTGGCCGACCAAATTGTTCGAGTGCGCCGGTAATGCGGGGGAACTTGGGGCAGGCGCCTGCTTCAGTCTCGAGCGGCATCCTGATTTCATTGGTCGCGATGAGGCAGACCGTGAGTTCTTCGTGGTGTCGATGCAGCGCGAGGGCCACAACAACTTCGCCAGCGACTTCTCCAGTGCGGAGTTGCCCAGCGTTGAGATGCAGGCGCAGGTATTGCGTCGGCGTATTCCCTACCGCCCCTTGCGGCAGACACCGTGGCCACGCATGCCGGGGCCGCAGACCGCAACGGTGGTCGGCCCGCCTGGGGAAGAGCTGCATGCCGATGCCTATGGCCGGGTGAAGGTGCAGTTCCACTGGGACAGGAAGCTGGATCGACGTGAGAACGCCTCATGCTGGATCCGTAGCTCCAGCCCTTGGGCGGGCGCCGACATGGGCGGCGTGTCGCCGCCACGTATCGGCCAGGAAGTCATCGTCGATTTTCTTGATGGCGATCCGGATCGTCCGATCATCACCGGCCGTGTCTACAACGAGCAGAACATGCCGCCGTTCGGCATGGAAGTCAGCGGCCTGAAGTCGAAAACGGTCAAGGGCGGTGGTTGGAACGAAGTCACCATGCATGATGGTGCGGGTGGTGAGCTGTTGAACATGCGCGCGCAGCGCGACATGGTCACCACCGTGCTCAATGACCAGACCGCGAGCATTCTCAACAACAAAACCACGAATGTGACGGTTGACCACGGCATGACGGTGGGCGGCAACCAGACCATCGGTATCACCGGCAATCGCGGCATCACGGTTACCGGCACTGATACCTCGACCGTAACCGGCACTCGCACTACCGATGTCACCGGCGCAGTCGCCGAGACCTATCACACCGGTCAGACCAAGACGATTCTCGCTGCGGGCTATACCGAAACCATCACCGGTCCTTTTACCACGACGTTGACCGGCAACTACATCAGCCAGCGCACTGGCACGTGGAAGCAAACCATTACCTCGACCTCGTGGGAGCAGGTGCAGGGAAAAGTCACCGAGCAATACCTGGCGGGGCGAGAGACCACGATTACTGGCCTGGACAAGCGCGGCGTGACCGGCGCGGTGGAGGATACCAACAAGGGCTCGCGCACCATCGGTGTGGAGGGAACGTTCGAGCAGGGTGTCACTGAAACCCATTCGCAGTTCTCGACTGGCGACATGACCTTGTCGTCCGCAGCCAAGCTGATCGCTGCAGTGGGCGAATCATCCGCCATCGAGATTACCGCCGGTGAGATCAGGATCAGTGCCGGTGGTTCTGAGGTGGTGATCAACGCCAGTGGCGTTTCGGTCAACGGTAGCGAGATCAAGCTCAACTGCTAAGCAGAACGGAGATTCAGCGTGCAGGACACACCCATGTTGCGCGGCCTCGATACCTTGCGCGAAGCCTGGTTACAGGCCAGTTCCGATCCATCCAGGCGATTGCTGATATGGCGTTTGCCGGCCAACGCCAGCCGCCTGCTTGCTGCTTTCTTCGAGATGCAGCGGTACGACGAAGGACGCAATACGCCGGACTATTTCCTGCGTATCGATACGCGCTACGAGCTCGGCTTCCGCTACAGCCGGCAGATCAAGCAGGACTTGTTGGAGCGCTACCTCGGCAGTCAGGATGAACTGCGCGAGCAAGGCGTGTCACTCGGCTGGCGCGGCCCCAATGAAACCCACCCGGATTCAGCTGCAGGCGTGGTCGAAGTGCTTGAGAGCTTTGTTGAACATCATGGCGACCATATGCGCTTGATGGCGGCGGTGTTGGAACCAGAACGCCATGCCCCGGGTGACGGCTTTGAACGTTGGGTCTCGGCGGCGCTCAGCGCTGGCTTTGGCAAGCGACTGCGATTGGTGTTGGTCGACACCCAGGAAGATCCGCGTTGGCAGCCACTGCTGGAGAAACACGGTGACACGGCTGCCTTGATCGGCGGCGACGTCGATATGTTCGCCATTGCCCGTGACACCGCCGCGCAGGCGAGTGGACGCGGCCCAGAGGTGCTGTACCGTCAGTTGCTTGCTGACCTGATGCTGCTGATCGAACGCGGTAGCCCCGCACAGGTGCTAGCCCGCGCCGATCGCGCGCAGGCGCTGGCATCACGCAGCGGCTGGCACGACCAGCAATCGGTCGTGCAGATGATGGTGGCGGGCAGTTGGCTCAAGCACGGCGACCACGCCAATGCCATCAATGCTTACCGCGCTGCCCGCAGCGCTGCTGAGAGTGCCCGCTCAGGCGGCAATGCCGCAGGCGCGGATCTGGTGATGCAGAGTTGGTTCGGCGAAGCCGGTTGCTGGTTGACTGCGAAGCAGCCAGAACGCGCCGCACAGACCTATCTGCAGGCATCGGCGTCGGCCGCCAGTATCCCCAACCCCATGTTCCAGCTGGAAGGGCAGCGCATGGCCGGTTGGTGCCAGTTGCAGGCGGGTAACAAAGAGGTCGCGCGCACCGAGCTACTGGAAGCGATTCGCATCGCAAAGCCGCTGTCGCCAGCAGACCGCAAGACGACGACCTTGCCGCAGGCATTGTGGGATCTGCTGTTGCTGCAGGACGCACGACGCTGCGAGAAGCTGCAGGAGGTTTCGGCAGACTATGTTCAGGCCAGCACCAAGGTGTTTGTTGATGCCGAGAGCAACGCCATGGCGCTGGGCCCGCGGCCCGCACGCGCTGCGCTCGACGCCATCGAGGTGCAGTTGGACGCAGCGTTGGAGCAGGGATTCCATCGCGCCCAGCAGGAACGTGAGCGCTTGATCCAGGCCGGTGATGAGTTCTTCCGCAAGATCGTCGCCGTGGGCCGCGACTTCCTCGATCCCCATTGGAACGGTATTCCGACGCTCGAACACCCGCTGGACCACGAGATACCCGTATGGAGTGAGCCGCCGGCGATGCAGCCACTGCCCGATCCATCAACACTACTGCAGCCATCGGCTGTGACACGTGACGCATCAACAACGGCAGGAGCAGCACTGGCATGACGCCAAGCAGAAAAACAGCAGTGATGGCGGTGGCTATCGTGGTCGGGATCATCGTGGTGGCCTGGATCAGCGCCGACTATCGCGACGAAGTCAAAGCCTTCCTGCGTGCGTTGCTGCGCGCGATCTGAGCGACAAGGAGTGTTGCCATGAGCATCGCCGCCAAACACCTCGATCCGCAGTTGGGCATCGACATCCACATGTATGCGGTGCCGCCAAGCCCGCTGCCAACGCCGCATATCGGCTTGGTGCTGGATCCCTTCGACTACATTCCGTTTATCGGCTCGACGATCAAGGTCAATGGTGTGCATCGCGCCACCGCCGGAACTGGCGGGCTGGACGTGCATATTCCGCTCGGCGTTTGGGCGCCGCCATTGGCGGCGCCGATGGGGCCGCAGTTTGACGGCGAAGAAATCTTCATGGGCAGCCGCACCGTATCTGCGGATGGCGAGCCGTTCTCCAGGCTGGCGATGCCGGTGCTGGACTGCAACCTGGCCGGGATGATCAACCCCTTCCGGGTCAAGAAGCCGAAGAAGCCGCTGCGCGCGATGTCCTTGCCGACCGGTTTGAACGTGGCCATTCCCAGCAGCGTGACCATCGGCGGGCCGCCAACGATCTCGTGGACAGCGATGGCCTTCCGCGCCGCGTTTGCCGGGTTGGGCAAGCTGCGAAAGAGCAAATTCTTCCAGGGCAAGATGGATGCCTTCAAGGCTTGGCGTCAAGGTAAGTGGGGCCATCTGCCGTCTGGAACGTTGAAGTGCAGGATACTGCGCGCCGAACCGGTTGATATCCGCGACGGCAGCGTTGTGGTCAGTCACCGGGATTTTGAAATCCCAGGCCGTCTGCCGTTCGCATGGCAGCGCAGCTACAGCTCCGCCCAGACCGGACGCGGCGGCGCCTGTGGTATCGGCTGGCAGACACCTGCCGATATCACGTTGGAAGTGCTGGCCGACGGCTCGGTGTGGATGTCGGGGCCGGGGCAGGTGGCGTTCTTCCCCGAGCTGCCACCGGTTGATGGTGAAGCGGCAGCGATACTCGACTTTGTGGATGGTGCGCGCCTACTGCGCCGGCACGGTCAGCTGCGGGTGCGGTTCAAGGGCGGGCTGCACTATGTGTTCGGCGGGGACCTGCCGAGCGGAGTTGCTGCGTTACCAGCACATGGCCTGCTGGCGTTGGAACGCATCGAGGACGCCAGTGGCAACTACTGGCGCTTCGAGCGCAATGATGGCCATCTGGTACGTATCGTTGAAAGCGGCGTCGACGGCTTACAGGGCCGCTTCATCGACGTGGATGCGCGTCACGGCCGCATCGAGCGGATGGCGCTGCACGACCCGGCAACCGGGCTGGTGCATCCGCTGGTGGGCTACCGCTATAGCAATGAAGGTGATCTGGTTGCAGCGCTGGATGCTTTGGGTGCTGCGCGCACATTTGCCTATCAACAGCATCGATTGGTGCAGCACACGGACCGGGTCGGGCTGTCGTTCTACTACGCGTTCGATGCGCAGGGGCGGGTAGTGCACTCCTGGGGTGATGGCGGCCTGTACGACTACCATTTCGAGTACGACGCACTGCTGCGCGAGACGCGCGTGACTGATTCGCTCGGCCACCTGAGTGTGATCAAGTTCGATGAGAACCAGTTGCCGCTGTGCGAAATAGATCCTCTGGACGGCGTCACCTTCTTTGAGTACGACGATTTCGGCCGTACGGTCGCGGTCAGGGATCCGGAAGGGCTGCGTACTGGGTTTGCTTACGATGCACACGGCAACTTGTGCTGCCTGACACGGGCAGACGGAAGCAGCTTTCAATTTGACTATGATCCGCTGGACAACCTGGTTGTTCTGCGTACCCCAGACGGAGCGACTTGGCAGCAGGAATTCGACGATAAGTTCAAGCTGGTGGTACAGGTGGATCCACTCGGTGCGAGAACAAACTTCGAGTACAGCCCGGAAGGTCAACTTCTAGCCCAGCAGAATGCCCGGCAGGCGATGACACGGTTGCGTTACGATCGGCACGGTCTGGTCTGCGCTGTGATTGATGCGCTAGGCGCCGAAGCGCGCTATGCAAGCGACCCTCTCGGCAATCTTTTGGAACAGGTAGATGCGCTAGGGCAGACCAATCATTACGAATACGACAAAAAGGGCCGCCTGTTGGTTGTCCGAGCTCCAGAAGGAACCAGCATTCGATGCGAGTACGATGCTGAAGACCAGTTGATCCGGTACGTCGACGAGGCGGGTACGGAGACTCGTCTGGAGTATGTGGGTGTCGGGCAGGTGTCTAGCCGCATGCAGCCTGATGGCCATAGCGTGCAGTACCGTTACGATAGCGAGCAACAACTGATCGCGGTGATCAACCAGCGCGGAGAGTCCTATCAGCTGGTACGCGACGCGCTTGGACGTATCGTCAACGAGGTCGATTATTGGGGTCAGGAACGCCGCTATGACTACGATGCGGCGGGGCGCCTCAAAAGCGTGGTGGATGCGCTTGGACAGCGAATCTCTTTCTCAAACGACAAGCTGGGGCGCATCGTCCGCAAGACAATGCCCGATGTAAGGCATCCAGGAAGGCAGGTGCAGGAGCATTTCGGCTACGACAAGATCGGACGCTTGACTGAACTGCGGAATCCGGCGAGGAGTATAAGGCGACGCTACGATCCTACCGGGCAAATGCTGGAGGAGCTGCAGGACGGCTTCAAGGTCAGCTATGGATACGATGAGGTTGGAAATCGCGTGTCGCGCCGGACTTCCGCCGGCAACTGTGTGGCGATTGCCTACGATCTTCTCGATCAGGCGGTGTCGATAGCGATCAATGATGAGTCGCCAATCCTGATGCAGCGCGATGCGTTGGGTCGGATTACGCAGGAAGTACTAGGCCCGCATCTGCTGCGCAACTTCAGCTACAACAGTCGCAACCTGATGACCTCCCAGTCCATCCTGAAGGACGCGGCGCCGCTGCTTGAAACAAGTTACAACTACGATCAGAGCGGCAACCTGGTACGGCGCAATGACAGTGACCAGGGCGTGGACGAGTATCGGTACGACGTCATTGGACGGTTGCTGCAGCACACTGATCCAAAGGGCAAGATAGAGCGCTTTTTCACTGACCCAGCGGGTGATCGTCTGCGAACAGAGATCAAACAGGTGCAAGCGCGCAGGATCATGGGTGGTGAAAGCGACGCTCAAGGAACATGGACGCGGGAGGGGACCTATCAGGGAGTGCACTATGTGTTCGATAGGGGCGGCGACCTGGTGCGCAGGGGGAGTCCGCAAGGTGGATCGGATGATCTCACTCTTGTCTGGGATGCGAATCATCGGCTTGCGGAAAGTACAAAGGATCGCGTAACGACCGACTATGGATACGATCCCCTTGGGCGACGCGTATTCAAGCGGAATCAGTCCTGCACAACCTGGTTCTTCTGGGATGGTGACGCGTTGCTGGGCGAAGTCCAGCAGGCCAACGATGAAGATGAGGTCGCACCGATCTGGGTCGGAAATGTTGCAAGTCTGGTGGAGGTAAGGGCGCGACAGCAGCGGCTCTCCAGGTTGCATGACCGCGTGCGGGAGTATGTTTACTGCGCCAAATCGTTTGTTCCGCTGGCCCTGATTGAACCTGGAAGAGCGGCCAACGATGGGCTCGCACCAGTTGATCAGGGCGAGATCACGGCGGGCACCATCCGCGAAATTGCCGCTGTCGATTCGTCAACATCATTGGAACAACGAGCGCAGATCGGTCCATCGATAGATCAATCATCGCTTGGTCGATTGGGTGGGGTTGTTCTGGGGGAGAGAGCCAAGGAGCTTGGTCCCTCTGTGGGGGTGGGCCTGTCGCGTTCGATGGGGATATCTTTGGCGACGCCGCATCGTATTGGCAGAGTCGAGGACTCGAAACCCGCGCCCCTAGCCTTGGTAATGGGATCCCGTCCAGACAGTGGGTCGGTTCTGGTGGGGAAGGAGCTGCACCGGGTCTACATCTACCAATGTGACCCGAACGGAGCTCCGCATGCCCTGATTGACAGGTTCGGAACTATTGCTTGGTCCGCAGGCTCTGGTACTTGCGGGTCGTCAGGCCCCTATCATGGCTGGGTAGCCAACCGAATTGGCCTGCAAGGGCAGTACCACGATGACGAGACCGGGCTTGCGTATGCCAGGCATAGGTACTTTTCCTCTGACATATGCGCGTTTGTTTCGAAGGATCCCATCAGGATACTCGGCGGTATCAACATATATGAGTACGCAGTCAATACGCTGAGGTGGGCCGATCCGCTTGGCTTGAAGGGAGGAAGTACCGAGCTCGACAGAAATATCGGTGGCAGGGTCGGTGATGGCATGCAGGCGCATCATCTAATCCCTGAGGAGGTGATGGACAATCCCGCCTTCAAGGACATGTTTGATCACCTGGAGTCGATGGGCTTCGATAGAAACGGCGCTGCAAATGGCATACATATGCCGGGCTCTGAGAGTCTTTCAAAAAAGACAGGTATGGTGGGGCACTGGAGTAATCACGACATGTACACCGCCGATATCACCGCAAAGATTGATAAGCTGAATACAGCTTGGAGCAGTGGAAAGCTGTCGGATATGCAGCTCTTGTTAGGTATTCGCAATGTGCAGTCGCGGGCTTTTGCCGATATTGAAAGCGGCAAAGTGGCACGCGCGCTATCAAATGCATGCAGGATGGGGTGATTGATTATGCTTTACATGGTTCGCTACATTCCTGACAACGCTGGATGCCCTGTAGTCTTGAAAGGAAAGTTGAACAAGCCTTGGGCGTGGAATGCGTTCGATCCGGATTTGTCAAACACCGGATTTGAGGTCGGGTATGTTTACGAAGCCAAGCACAAATTTCTGAACTTCGACTACTGGGACTTGAACTGGATGGCGTCGGAGCAGTTCATCGAGATATGCCGGAAATTTGATGTTGGCGTTGATGCCGTTCCAGTGGATGTAGTGCTTTCCGATGGCGCACCGTCGGTTAAGAAGTACTTCTATTTACGATGGTCCGCGTGGGCGTCTGTGATCGATTTGGAACGTTCTCGTTATGAGCTCGAGAAAGACCTGGCGACCGGCGAAGTCTTGTATCAAAAGTATTTTCCGGATGCGCCGGTTCTGGAGTCGGTCGAACGTTTTGTTATCGATGAGAAAAAGGTGCCTGGAAGTGCGGCGTTTCTTTGCTTGGATCTCGGTCACACATTGGTTTGCAATGAGTTGTTTCGTGCAGCGTGTGAAGATGCTGGCTTGCAAGGCATGGGTTTCGAAGAAATCACGTCGTATACCAAGAGTGACTTCTGGGATTGAGGCTGTAGACGCTTGCTGCCTTTGAGTCACTGTCCGCATCATTGATGAGGCAGAGATGGTGAAGAAGGTGCGGGTTCATGTGCATCTGATTCCGTGGCCGGTCGCTAGCTCCACCTTGGTAAAAAGGTGTTCAGTTCCCAAGCTGCCGACGAACGTCCTGTCAGCATGATGCAGTGGCGACTGCGCAGCGCTTTGCCAACGCCTACCGCATGCCTATCGCTTATCTGCCTTCTGCAGCTCAACCGTGTAGATCACGCTGTCTTCGATCCGTCCATCAACCGCAAAGGCGATGGACAGCTGATCCGCTGCAAGATCGGTGCGGTGGGTGAAGCAGGTGGCGACACCTTTGGTGCAGCTGACGTCCCATGCATTGCCGCCGGCAGTGCGCAGCTCGCGTACCGTGGTCCGGTTGGTGATCGGCAGCCCTTGCAAAGACAGTGGCTGATTGAAGACGCTCCGTGGTTCCAGCTCGGTGCCGGGCGCGGGAACATCAAAGCCGGCTGCTTCGCTGTCCATGTGATTCAGGACGATGGTGACGATGCTGGCGTTGGGCTCTTTGGCGTTATCGGGATAGACGCGGATGCCGAGCTTGTCCCAGACCAGAACTGTCAGGCTGGGGTTTGGTTGCGTGCTTCGATGGTCTGGGCCCAGTGCCTGGATCCATGCGCTCATCGGTGCGCCAAGCTCCAGTGCCTTGCCTTGGTATGTCAGGCCCGTGGGCGTGGTTTCAAGTACAGGCTTCGCGCTGCTGGCCGGCGCGGCGCTTGTGGCTTTCGACGACTCTGCATGCGATGAGCTGACATCGCAGCCGATGAGTGCCAAGCCGAGCAGTGCGGTGACCAGTACGCGCTTTTTCACTTCTTGCCGCTCCCTTTGACCTGGTTCTTCTCGCCGAAAAGATCTTCATAGAACTTGGTGATGTAATCCCAGCTGTCGGTGCCGTAGCGGCCAACGCGGCGGATACCCTCGAGTGCATCTTTGCCATGTTCTTCGTGCAGGTGCTCGATCTCGGTCGCCGATGCAGCCCTGCGGATATTGGCAGCATGGTCTTTGGCCCAGGCCGATACATGTGGACATTGCCAGGTGCTGTCGTAAGGATGCACCAGGTAGCCCTGCGCGATCTTCACCGGATCACAGAGCCCATTGCCGTTCCAGCGGCCAATCATGGCCTTGCCAACCTCGGTCACTGCCTGCTGGGCCAGCTTCGCGGCCAGCGTGTGCAGCGGATGCACGTCGTGATCCTTGGCAAGCTGCGAGTGGCTGGGGTCGGTCGAACCGTTCTTGTTCGGGTCTGAGTCGAACATGGTCTGGGCGTCGTCGACGCTGTTGCCGATCAGCAGCAGCAGCTGCTGGTAGACAAGGTTGTAGCTGTTCAGTATCAGCCGCATCGGTGCCGAGGCAATCCAGCCAGCGCGTTCCAGGTACTCGTGGCCAGGAATGCTGAGCATGCGGTCGCGCAGTGTCAGGAAGTTCTGGAAGGCAGTGAAGTAACGCTGGTCGCTCTGCTCGGAAAGCAGGACGAGCATGATTCTTTCGCTGTCCGAACGATCACCTGGCTTGCTGGCCTTGAACTCCCAACTCTCCACGCTGAACAGTTTGTGCGCGATAGGCTCGGCGAGGCTTGCAATCACGTCGGTGGAACCGAACATGCCGGTAACCACCGGGTACGTGTGTTTGCAGTCCGCCTTGCCCGTCCAGACCAGCACGTTGCTGTGCCCAATCTTGCGCAGGCTGAGTTCGCAGAAATTGGAGTGGGCGAAATAGTCCTCAAGCACATGCAGCGCGGAGCCAAAGTGACGCATACCGTCGGCGGTGCGGCCCAGGGAAATGGCCTGCCTCAGTTCCGAAGCCATGAAGGCGCTGGAACTGCTGATGTAGCGCTTCAGCGATGTGTTCTTGTCGACACCAAGCAGCGGGCTGTTGGCCGTGACCCAGGGCTCGAAGTCCTTGTCGATGGTTTTCGGGTCGGCTGGATCGGGCTTTATGTTCTTTGGGTTGTCGATATGCTCGCTGGGCCGATAGACACCAAGCCGCGCAGGCGTGACCTCGTAATGGGCCTTGTCGCGGTAACGCAGCTCGTGGAATTCGCCGCCAGCAAGGATGTCGACGATCTTGGTCAGTGCCTCACGGGAAATGTACTTGCCGAGGTCTTTCGGCATGTTCGGCGGGCGCACGATCTTCGGATCGAGCAACTGCGAATAGTCGCGCAGCCAGTTGCCGAAGTAGATCGCCGCCAGGTCCCGGCGGCTGAAGCCGACCCTGCCCAGCACGGCTTCGATCGAGCGGTGGCCAAATGACTGGCCCGGGTTCTTGGCGTGGTTCTCGCCATCGCCTGCGCTGAAGCCTTCGTAGCGGCCGTCGTGTGACTGATTTTCCTGCGCGGCAACCGGACCTTGCTGCCGCAGTGCAGCCTGCACTTCGGCATAGTTGACCTTCAGCGGGCCGCTGAACTCGGGCGAGGTGTAGTCGGCGTAGGTCGTTTCATGGCTGCCTTCAAGATCGAAGAAGGCGAACCTGTACGCCATGCTCGTACCTTCTTCATGCGCGCTGTCGCCGGCGATGCCTGGCTTGCCACTGGCATCTTTCTCCGCCAGGTCGTTGCGAAGCACATTGTCGACGTGGTGGCCAAACTCGTGCAGGAGCACGGCCAGCAATTCGCGTGAGGCCTCGATCGACGTCGATGCCTGATCGGCCGCCGAGGCATGTACGCGGATGAGACGCTTCTTGTTGTCGTAGTCGGCAGGGTAGGGGCCGCCGCTGAGCACCTCGTGCTTGGGCGGCGGGAAGCTGCCGCTCTTCAATGCCTCCTGCAGCTTCATATAGGTTCTGGCCGGTATGTCGAAGCCGAACGTCGGTGCCATCATCATCACGAATTCGATGGTGGTGGACTTCTCGGCAGCGCTGCGCAGCTGGTCGTAGGCGAAAGTGCTTTCGATCTTTCGTGCTGGATCGGGTTTGATCTTGAATGCAGGCAGAGGCGGCAGTCGCGGCGACGCACTGCTGCCGCTCTTGAACGGATGCTCGCCGGCCTTGACCTTGAATTCACCGGGGCAGCTGAAGGTGATGTCGCCGCCTTCGAGCTTGATCGCGCTGCTACCGGCCTGCAGCACGACCTTGCTCTTGGCGAGCACGTCGATGCGCTGGTCTGTAGCGGTAACGGTGATGGCTTGATCGGCCAGCAGCTCGAGCTCACCATCGTTGGCCTGCAGGCTGACCGAGCCATTGGCGGCAATCAAGCGTACCGGGCCAGCTTGCGCGAACAGCGACACCTGGCCGCCTGAAACCGCAGCAATGGTTTCGCCGCTGCTTGCATGCAGATCCTGCTGCACCGTGAGCTGCAGGTTCTGCCCGGCGGAGGCAATCGCGCTCGCCGGCGTGGTCCATGCAATGTGGTTCGGCGCCTCGGCAAGCAGCACGGGCTTGGCGAAACGCTCGACCGGTTGATCACCAGTTGCGCGACCGTCGCTTGGCTTGAACTGCGATTGGCCATTGACCACGGACTTGAAGCTGCCTTCCGCCGTTGGATCTACCTGCTCGCGCAGCTGACCGGTCTGTTGCCAGGCTTTGAGACCGGGCACCTGCTGTTGCTGCAGCGTCTGCTGCATCTGCTCAAGACTACGCTCTGCGCCTCTCAGCTGCGCAACAACCTCGGCGTTGTCCATCACAGTGGAAGCAGCGCGCTCTTGCGTACTGGCGGAAAGCAACAAGCCCTGCGCGGCGTGTACGTTGCCCCAGCCCTGTGTTGCCAGCTCGAAGCCCTCGCCACGCAGCGCACCGCGTGACGTGTCCTCATGCTGGACCAGGTAACCAAGCTCGAGTCGACTGTCGGCCAGTGAACTGTGCAGGCGTGTGCGCAACTGCCCGGGTGTGTCGTCCATCATCCATTGCTGGCTGCCGCCGCCGTCATGCGCGCGCGTATGCAAGCCGCTGAGCACGCCGGGATGCTTTGCGTCCTCATCGATACCGCCGCCAAACGGCGGTGCTACGTTGCCGTTGTATAGCTGGCCGGTGATGCGTGGTTGGTCGATGTCGCCGTGCAGGAACTCAACCAGTACCTCGCTGCCGATACGCGGCAGGAATGCAGTGCCCCAGTTGGGGCCGGCAACCCATTCGGCAACCGAGACCCAGCTGCCGCTGGTGTGGTCGCCGGGGGCGTGTCCCGCTTGTGTACTGCCTGTTTCACTGAGGCCACCCGCATTGGGCGTGCTGCCACGCTGCCACGAAAACTGGACGCGGACCTGGTGCTCGCGGTTTGGACTGAGAGCGGCTTCGGCGACGCCGACGACGCGTGCGGTCTGCAGGCCGTGCAGGGCAGGGCGATCGCGCGGCAGCGCACGCACCGGGGCGCTGGCATCGGTGGCAAGAAAATGGTTTCGATAGCTGCCGCGCTCAAGCGCGCTGTTGCCAAGCAGTTCGGCGATGCCGCTGTCGAGATTGTTGGCCGCGGTATGGGCGACGACCAACAGCTGGAACTCGCTGCCTTCGTGTTGCGGATGCTGGGATAGCGCGAAACGGGAACCGGCAGCCATGCGCCGTTCACTGCTGCTGCCGCTGTAAAGAACCTGTGCAAGCTGCAGCGCATCCAGCCTTGCCTGCGCCTCGCTTTGCGCCCAGCTCGATTCGTTGAAGCGGCCGGCGCGTGGTTGCACATAGACTTCGAGCGATGGAACGTCGCCAGTTTCAGCGTTCGCCTGTGCAGCAATGGCCGTAAGTTTGTCGCTATGCCAACTCGCAACCGTGCTGCTGTTTGGCACCAACTGCCGCTGCTCGCCGAAATGGGTGATGCCATCGCTGGACTCGCTGGCCGCGATGCGATGGAAGCGGACCGTTCCGATATCGGGAAGTTCGGCCTGTGGATCGAACACGACCAGAGTATGGGCACCGTCGCCATCCTGTGTCTGCTCGATACGCCAGGCAAGCCCGCTTTCCGCCAACAACCGATTGACGAAATCCCAGTCGGTCTCGCGATACTGGGTGGTGATGGCGCGTTGCGGCAGGCTTGATTCGACGTCGAAGCGATACGCTGCCTGCGGATAGTCATCAAATATCTGCCCGCAGATCGCACGTACATCCAGCTCCTGGAAGATGACCGCGTTGCGGCGCAGGCGCAGCAGCGCGGTCCAAGGCTCCAGGGTGAGCTGATAACGGGCCAGGCCGCCGTCGCTGCCGAGCTGCGCCACGTTGGTGCACAGTCCATGCCATTGGCGCTGTGAACCATCGGGCAGCTGCAGCTGCAGGGTCAGCGCTTGCTCCAGCCAGCTATCCGTCTGCAGATAGGCGTCGGTGCTGAGGCAGTCAATCTGCAATTGCATATCGCCGCACAGGGCTTCTTCGCCCTCGAAACGTTCAACCACCAACCCTTCGTTCGGTGCTTGTAGCTTGATCAGCCGATTGCTATGTGAAATCGCGGCGAGCGCGGTAGACAACGAGGAGCTCGGGACGTCCATATCGACAGGCTCATGGCAAAGTGATCGTGATGTGTGCAGTGCGTTCTGGCATCTGCACGACATTGTTGTAAGCAGCCAGCTGTTGGCGGGTGTCGTGACCCATGTAGGTACGCAGGCCAATGAAGGCAAGCACGCCGAAGCAGCCGACAACTGCAGCGGGCAGCCACAGCGGAATTACTCGCCGCAGCTGGTTTCTGATGTTGTCCGGTGGCAGTGCATGCGGCGCGAAACCGTGGCGCTTGCCTTTCAGGTAGACGATCTCGTCGCCCAGCCGCGCGGTGAGGTAGCCAAGCTTCTCCGTCCCTTCCAGGCGGTATTTGCCCTCGAAACCCATCAGCAGGCAGTAGTGGTATACCTCCAACGACGGCAGCCGCGGGCCACCCTGGCGGCGCAGCTCCTCAAGCTTGTCGAAGAAGTGTTCACCGGCAAGATGCTCGCCAAACATGCGCAACTGCAGCGGGTTGCGCTCCCATACTTCATGCAGCGCCGAAGGTTGCGAGAGGATGGCCTCGTCAACCGCTGCACAGAATGCATACTTGGAGGCGTACACGTCTTCGGCCGCAATACCCAGACGCATCGCATTGCGCTCGACGCTGTCGAGGAACTTCTGCACGGTCTGCACGAAGCCTTCGGCATCATTTGGAAGCTGGCCGCGCTTCAGCAACAGCAGCAGGTAGAAGCCGTCCGACATCAGATCCTGCAGGCTTTGCGGCGCTGTCGAAATAGGTGTGTTGCTGGCCATGGCTGCGTTGCCGGTCAGTGACGGCATCGGGCCAGGGGTTGGAGGCAGATGTGAGTTCATCAGGTGGTCACCGCAACGAGTTCCAGCTTCAGGTCGGAAATGCCGGCCGGGACGTAGATCATCAGCGATTGTGATTTGAGCATGCGCTCGTAGAGCGCGCCGCGAGGATCAATCTCGAAATAGTGGCTGCCCGGTCGTACAGGAATTGCCGCAGGAACCTGCGCCGCGTGTGTGAGCTTCACGCCGGGCAGTGCGGAGAGCACACACTTCTCGACGTCATCCGGTGCGCCGATCTTGAAACGGATCGGAACGGTCTGGATGAGATCCTGTGCCGGCATCGATGCCGATACGGAAAGATAGAACGAAGCCTCGCCATCGATGCGCTGCGAGTCGAGCCGGCCCAGGTGATAGGACGGCTTGATCTCATTCAGCGCGATCTTGAAGTAGCGCGTGGAGATCACCGTCTCCAGCAAGGCACGCACGATCTCCAGCAACTTGCGGAACGATGCCTCCGGTTGATCGTGGCGATACACCGGCAGGTCATTGAGCTGGTAGGTGTTGGAGAAGGTCAGCAGGGCGCCTGCCATGCGCAGCAGCTCCTGATGCAGGCGCTCCGGGTGCAGCTGCGGATGATGCAGCAGATGCGCCAGTGCGCTGAATGAAGAGTTGATCGTATGCAGCAGCCAGAACGATGCGATATCGCCCGAACGGAATTCAATGATGTTCTGCGAAGTCTGCCGATGCAGGCCATAAAGCGCGTCGACCTTTGCCTGCAGTGCATCCAGCACGGAGCGCAGTTCACGATGCAGGAACGGCGATGCCTGCAATTGTGCGCACGGCGGAATGAATTCGTCGTCCAACTCGAAGCCGCCACTCGAGGTCCTGCGAACACGCGCAACAGGAACCGTTGTGTATGCATCCTTGGGCTGGTCGTCGGTGAGCAGCTTTACCGCTTTGCTGAGATATGCCAACTCAGCTTCGGCAGCATCGGTGAACAAATCATCCGAAACCCGGTTGGCCTGCCGATAGCGCGCGAGCGCTGTGCCTTCGACGTCAGAACAATTGCGACCATCATCACGTAATAGCGGTAATGCGAGATACACAATCGTTGACTGTATTCCCGGTGGAAGGTCCTGCAGCGATACGGCATCCGGCAAGCCGTCGTGTACCGGAGCATCGTAGCTTTCGCCGTCAGGAAACACCGCGGATAGATCTAGGGGGCGCAGCGTACCGCCTGTCAGAGCATGCGTATCAAAGCGCACGCGACGTGCGCCCCATGCATAGGGGTGCAATGTCTGCGACAGGTCTTGTAGGCGCGCCTCGTGATAGGCATCTTGACGCTGGAAGTGCTGAGGGCGGAGGAACAAGCCTTCACCCCATAAGACCTTCGACATCCTGCTTACGTAAGCCACATTTCAGTCCTTGGAAACTTCGTTGGCGCGTTGCTTCAGGCGTTTTGCCTTTCGGTGCATTGCTGCTGCACCGGCAGCTTCGCAGCTTGATGTGAAAACTCCATTCACATCCGGATTCGCATCACATCTTGTGGTTCGAATGCGCCAGATACTAGCGCATGCCCGCGCCTCAATGTTGTTGTTACAGCAAAAACGCGCAGTCGTTCAGCGCGCGCCTGCACAGCGTATGGAGGCCAAACTGCCTGGATCACCAGAGATGCGTGAGCTTAATGCGGGGCTATCGGTTGTTAGTGCACACGCGTGCACACCAATTGTCAGCCCATCATTGGGAAGAGTCTTGTTGCGTGCATCGAACGCCATGCGCCATCGTGCTTCTGCTGGCGAGCGGAACAAGGCGACGACGCCAATGACAGCGGTGCCATCACTAAGTTGTTCGGACAATTCCTGGCGTACACCCGGTGTCAGTACTACTTCGTTCACAGAAAGAAGGTCCGCCCCAAGCGCGGATTGTTCACCCGCCTGGTCGAGAAAGGAATTGAAGGTGGCTTGTTCAAACCGTTGCGCACTGCGCAGGTGATAGATCTTCAGCACGGCAGCACTTGCGCGCTTGTCATTGCCGGCATTGAGATTCGTCCCAGCGTAGATTTTCAGCGGTATTACAGGGGGTTTTTCAGGTTTGCTTTCACGCAGCCCAACGGCCTGCAGTGTACTGTCCATCGCCTTGCTCAATTTGCCGCCGGACGCACAGCCACTTAACCCAATGGTGCTAACAAGGGCGAAAGTTGTGACGGAAACCACACGCAGAAGTTTGCTCATGTACGCATTCATTTAGTGATGGACGCCAAGAAAACAGCGGGGGAGTGACGACATGTCGGTGCAACTGCAGCACGACGATGTGAAGGAAATGTCTAGGGCAAACACATCGCGAATTTGAAAATAACTATACCCACGCGCATTTGCGAATGTACACTGCCGCCGCTGGGACTGGATTCCCGCAAGATGTATCGGCGGAAATGCGGCTCCCTTTAGGAACTTATTTCGACGAAGGAATCACTATGGATGTGAAGGTGTTTGGGGCGGCAACACGTCGTTCGGTTTTGGCGTTGGCACTGGTCGCGGGGTTGGGCGCCTGTGCGTCGACACCAAAGAAGGCAGCAGAAATTCCTTTCGATGTAACGTTGGCAAATGCCGAGGCGCAGGTCGCTACGGCAGGTGCGGATGCGGCGATCAGTGCGTTCGAGGTTGCTGCGAAAGCCGATCCGACACGCAAGGAGCCGTGGGTGCGCATTGCGCAATTGCAGTTCGACCAGAATCGCTATGCACGCGCAATCGTTGCGGCTGAAGAAGTATTGCAGCGGGATCCTGATGATCTTGTTGCCGACGGCGTTCTGACCGTCGCTGGCTTCCGCATTGCCAACGAATCGCTGCAGCGCCTGGGTGGGCGCGGTGCGTTGGCGTCGGAAACCGCACAGCGTGAAGCGCAGACGTTGGTGACCACGCTGCGTAGCACCATGGGTGACGCCATTCTTGAAACCGGCAAGCCAAAGCCGCGTGCGACGCGACAGGCGACGCGTTCGACGGCAGCGAGCCGTCGTGCCGCTCAGCCTGCAGCCGCCCAGCCCGCACCGGCGCGCCCGGCGCGTGACAGCGGCGCGGATCCCTTCCAGAACATTGGCAACTAAGCCGGATCAACAGGACCAGTCAGGAGACACTCATGGCCAAGAAGGACAGCGTTCAAAAGCGGTTGCAGAAGATCCGGCCGCCACGCGTGCAGCTTACGTATGACGTGGAAAAGGGCGACGCGATCGAGCAGAAAGAGCTGCCGTTTGTGGTCGGTGTGATGGGTGACTTCAGTGGCACGCCGGAAAATGCGCTGCCCAAGGTCAAGGACCGCAAGTTCGTCAACGTCGACCTCGACAATTTCGACGAGGTGATGGAAGCGGCCGGCCCGCGCGCGGTCTATCGCGTGCCCAACAAGATCAGTGAGAGCGGTGGCGAGTTCGGCGTCGAGTTGAAGTTCAACTCGATCGAGGACTTCCGTCCCGAATCGGTGGTGCAGCAGATAGACCCGCTGCGTCGGCTGCTCGAGTCGCGGACAAAGCTGGCTGATCTGCGCAACAAGTTGGCGGGCAATGAAAAGCTCGAAGACCTGTTGACCGACGTGCTCAACAACACCGAGCAGCTCAAGAAGCTCGGCGCGGCGAAGGAGGAATAAGCGATGGCGTCTGAAGCCAGTCAACTGTCCGCGCCGGTCGCGGCTACCGAAGAAATCGATCTGCTCGACCAGATCGTCGAGAAGAGCAAGGTCGCCAAGTCGCGCACCGAGCATGAACGTGCCAAGGACATCATCTCCGCGCTCGCGCAGGAAGTGATGGATGGCACGGTCGTGGTGTCTGACAACCTCAACCTGACCCTGGACGCGCGTATCGCCGAGATTGACCGGATCATTTCCGAGCAGCTCAGCGCGGTGATGCATGCCCAGGAGTTCCAGGCGCTGGAAGGTAGCTGGCGTGGCTTGCACTATCTGTGCTCGCAGACCTCTACCGGCCCGAACATGAAGATCAAGGTCTTCAATTCGCCGAAGAAGGACCTGGTCAAGGACTTCAAGTCGGCTATCGACTTCGACCAGAGCGCGCTGTTCAAGAAGGTCTATGAGGAAGAGTTCGGCACCTTCGGTGGTGCGCCGTTCGGAGCCTTGATCGGTGACTACTTCCTTGGTCGTCAGCCGGAGGACATGTACTTCATCGAACAGATGTCGCACGTGGCAGCCGCCGCACACGCACCGTTCCTGTCTGCTGCCAGCGAAGGCATGTTCGGCCTGGAGTCGTTCACTGACCTGGGTAAGCCGCGGGATCTGGCCAAGGTGTTCGACACGGTTGAGTACGCCAAGTGGAAGTCGTTCCGCGAGAGCGAGGACAGCCGCTACGTCGGCCTTACGCTGCCGCGCTTCCTTGGTCGTTTGCCGTACAACCCCAAGGACGGCACCACGGTTGAAGGGTTCAATTTCGTTGAAGAGATCGAAGCCGCCGATCACAGCAAGTTCCTGTGGTGCAATACCGCCTATGCGGCCGGTGCGCGCTTGACCCAGGCATTTGAGAGCTACGGTTGGTGCGCAGCGATTCGCGGCGTTGAAGGTGGCGGCCTGGTCGAAGACCTGCCGACGCACACCTTCCGCACCGATGATGGCGAAGTGGCACTGAAGTGCCCGACCGAGGTTGCCATCACCGACCGTCGTGAAAAAGAACTCAGTGACCTCGGCTTCATGCCGCTTGTGCACTGCAAAAACACCGACTACGCCGCCTTCTTTGGTGCGCAGTCGGCACAGAAGCCGAAGAAGTACAACACCGATTCGGCCAATGCCAACGCGATCCTGTCTGCGCAGCTGCAGTACATTTTCGCGGTTTCGCGTATCGCTCACTACTTGAAGGCGATGATGCGCGAGAAGATCGGTAGCTTCGCATCCGCGGGTAACGTCGAGGAATTCCTGAACCGCTGGATCGCCCAATACGTATTGTTGGACGACAACGCCAGCCAGGAAGCCAAGGCGCAGTTCCCGTTGCGTGAAGCATCTGTGCAGGTTTCGGAAGTTCCGGGCAAGCCCGGTGTCTACCGCGCTGTGGCCTTCATCAGGCCGCATTTCCAGCTCGATGAGCTGTCTGTTTCGTTGCGTCTTGTTGCTGAACTGCCGGCGTCGGCAAAGAAGGCGTAACGTTTTGATGTTGCTTTAGCGTCGGGTGGGGACTTCGGTCCCTGCCTAGCGGTGGCGCGCATTTCTAGAGGGCGAAGCCCCCCTCAATCGCCGGGCCCCCGCCCGGCAAACAATCTCACGGAAGAACGGAATTTAGGAGACCAGATATGCAACATGCTTTTCTTTCAATTGACACCATCAAAGGTGAGTCGCACGACGACAAGCACAAGGATTGGATTGAAATCCAGTCCTTCTCGCAGGATCTGCTGCAGCCTCGCTCGGCCACTGCCTCCACCTCTGGTGGTACCACGGCAGCCCGCGTGAATCTGTCGCCGATCGAAATCATCAAGTCGATCGATCTCGCTTCCACGGCCCTTAACCAGGCCGCCGCAAACGGCACCACCTTCCCGAAGGCACGCGTTGAGTTCATGCGTGCGGACAAGGACGGCAACGCGATCAATTACTACCTGGTCGAGCTGCTGAACGTGCTGGTACACCGCGTCACCACCACGGTTGACAAGGAAGGTATGCCGCAGGAAGTGGTTCAGTTGAGCTTCGGTGCAATCAAGTGGACTTACCAGCAGCAGAAGCCGGAAGGCGGAGTTGGTGGCAAGACCGTGGCACAGTGGAGCGCAACCAAGAACATCCCGAACTACACCGTTTGATGATGTGTTCTGCGATGGCGCGTCAAGCGCCATCGCAGTCTCAATCCCGGCAAGGCCAGGAACGGCCCTGCAGTTGCATCGATGCCTTTTCGCACGGATGCCCAGCTACCGGAAACAACGATGAAGGGACTCGAACCCAGCCTGTTGGAAAAGCTGTTTGACGATAATCCGCGCAGTGCGGGTGCCGGGCCGATCTTCAAGTCCGTATCGCTGGAGCAGTACAAGGAGTCCATTGCGCGTGACCTGGAGGGGCTGCTGAATTCGCGCGCCGCTTTCCAGGAGAGTGATATGGCGGAGTTCCCAAACTGCCGCCAGTCGCTGCTGACCTACGGGCTTGCCGATTTCTCGGCAATGAGCCTTGCCAATGCCTATGACCGTTCCGCCATCTGCCGCTCGTTGGAGCAGGCGGTTGGCCGCCATGAGCGCCGTTTGAAGAACGTCAGCGTGCAGCTTGATGCCGGCAACCAGTTCGCCGGTGGCCTGCATTTCACCATTCATGCGCTGCTGGATCTCGAGCCTGCGCGCGAGCCGGTAAGTTTCGACGCGATGCTGCAGCCGTCCACGCTGCAGTACCAGGTTACTCGCGCCCGTCGCACCCAGCAGGCGCTCTGATGCAGGATCTGCTGCCCTTCTATGAGCGTGAACTGGCCTACCTGCGTCGTTATGGCCGCGAGTTCGCCGAGCGTTACCCGAAGATCGCCGGCCGCCTGCAGTTGTCTGCCGATGGCAGCCAGGACCCGCACGTCGAGCGCCTGATCGAGGCCTTCGCGCTGTTGAGTGCGCGCGTCTCCAAGCGCATCGACGACGACTACCCCGAGTTCACCGACGCGCTGCTGGATGTGCTGTACCCGCACTATCTGCGGCCGTTCCCAGCCTGCTCGATCGCATATTTCGATATGGACGGCTTGGCGTCAAAGCTGAGTGCACCGGTGCGGATTCCGCGTGGCACTTCCTTGCAGAGTCGCGCAGTTCGCGGCGTCCCTTGTGATTTCCGTACCAGTTACGACGTGGTGCTGGCGCCCATCGGTATCTCTGCTGTGACGTACCGGGCGGTGGCAGACGCGCCCATGGCAACGGCATTGCCAGGCGGTAGTGGAGGACAGATCTCACTGAGCTTCAATCTGCTTTCAGATCAGCTTGGCTTCGCTCAGCTGGGTACCGATAAACTGCGCCTGTTCCTCGACGGGGAGCCGTCGGTGCGCGCTGCTTTGCGCGACGCACTGCTGCTTGGCGTAAAGGCCGCCTATGTCGAGTCCGACGGCGACGGTCGCTGGCGTCGTCTTGAGTCAGTGCCGATCAGCCCGGTTGGCTTCGCTGACAGCGAAGCTTTGATCGATTTCCCGGCGCGCTCGCACCCGGCGTATCGCTTGCTGACCGAACTGTTCGGCTACCCGGAAAAGTTCGGCTTTGTTGACCTGGACTTGACTGCCACCAGCGCAGGCGCCAGCCGCCGCTTCACCTTGCACCTGATCCTGCCGGCTGGGCAGCAGGAACGGGCCAACGCAATGGTGCTTGAAGATATCGGCCTGCACAACGTGCGGCTGGGCTGTACGCCCATCGTCAATTTGTTCAAGATCAACGGTGAGCCGATCCGGGTAACCCATCGCACGGTGAACTACCCGGTGTTGGCGGACGCACGCCGCGCCTATGCCTTCGAAGTGCATTCCATCGATTCGGTCTACCGCATCCGGCAGACACCACAGGGCGAGGCGATCCACGAGTTCCGTCCTTTCTATTCGCTGCATCACGGTGAAGACCCGGATCGTACCGGGCAATACTGGGTCGCCCGCCACGACGAAGACATCGCAAGGCAAAGCCCGGGCTTCGAGATGGAGATCAGCTTCGTTGATCTGTCTTTCAACCCGGTGCTGCCGCAAACCGATACGGTCAGCCTGGAGCTGACCTGCAGCAACCGTGATCTGCCGCATCAGCTCGCCTATGGCGTGGCCGGTGGCGACTTGAGCATCGAAGGTGGCAGCCCTGCCAAGGCCATCACGCTGCTGCGCAAGCCAACCCGACCACTGCGCTTCCGCCACGGGCGCAGCGCGCAGTGGCGCCTGATCTCGCATTTGTCGCTTAACCAGCTGTCCCTGAGTGGCAGCGGCTTGGCTGCGCTGAAAGAAATGCTGCGTCTGTATGACCTGTCTGGCAGCAATGTCTCCGCGCGGCAGGTCGATGGCATTCTTGCGCTGGAGCAGGTGCCGGCGACGACCTGGATGTCCGGTCGCCAGTTCGCATCTGTCGTACGCGGTCTTGAAATCCGCTTGACCATCAATGAGGCCCATTTTGTCGGCACCGGCGTGGCTGCATTCGCGCAGGTGATGGATCACTTCTTCGCACTGTATGTGCATGCCAACAGCTTTACCCGACTGGTGCTGATTTCCGGCGACAGCGGGGAGGAGATCGTCCGATGCGAAGCGCGCAGCGGCGAATCGATCCTGGCGTAGCCCAGCAGCTGCTGGCCGAGCCGCACCGCTTCGAGTTCTTCCAGGCGGTGCGCCTGCTTGAGCAGGTGTTCGAGCGACAAGGGGTGAAATCGGGGCAGGCGATTCCAATGCGGGTGCGTTTCCGCAACAGCCTGTCCCTGGGCTTCCCGGCGACCGAGTTGTCTGCCGAAGGTGAGGTGTACTCGCTGGCTGGCGATCGCCTGCAGGAGCGTGAAGACATCGAGCAGGCGCTGACTGCTGAAACGCTGGGTGAAATACACCTGACACCCCATTTCATGGGCCTGCTCGGCACTTCAGGTGCATTGCCGCTGCACTACACCGAAACGCTGCAGATCCGCGAGCTCTACGAGCGCGATCGAACCGCACGTGCCTTCCTCGATATTTTCTCCACCCGCGCCGTAGCGCTGCACTACGCGGCGTGGAAGAAGCACCGATTGGCGCTGCAGTACGAACTGGACCGGCGTGAGCGCTTCCTGCCATTGGTGCTGTCGCTGCTTGGCATGGGCATGCACGAGCTGCGCGACCGCCTGCATGACGGCGAAGGCGACATCTTCGATCAGGCAGTGGCGTACTACGCGGGCGCGATCCGGCAGCGGCCGGTATCGGCAGCACTGATGCAGCGCGTGCTCTCGGACTACTTTCAGGTGCCGCTCGAAGTGCAGCAGTTCGTTGGTGCCTGGTACCGCGTACCGGCAGGGCAGGCGACCCGCCTGGGGCAAGCCAATGCCGTGCTGGGTGCCAGCGCGTTGGCAGGTGACCGCGTCTGGCAGCGCGATCTGCGCTTGCGCCTGCGCATCGGCCCGCTGTCGAAGAAGGCATTTGATGATTTCCTGCCCGGCGGAACTGCAGCCCTGGCCTTGGCCAAGTGGCTGTCGCTGCTCACCGGCGGCACGCTTGAGTACGAGGTGCGGCTGGTGCTGCGTGCCGAGGACGTCCAAGGCAGCGCACTGGGAACTGGAGCGCGCTTGGGTTGGGACAGTTATATGTGTACACGCGGGCAAGACGGCGCGCGCGACGACACCACCTATGGCATCCATACATTGCAATAACGAGGCGCCGGCAGCGATGACGCTGCCGGTAATTGAACGGTTTCAGCAGGGAGTGCGTGGTTCCGAATGAGCATCAACCTCAAAACACTTATCAGCAAGTTGGACGACACCTGCCGTCAGGCGACCCAGCGCGCAGCCAATCTGTGCATGGCGCGTGGCAACTACGAGGTGGATCTGGAACATCTGTTCCTCGCCTTGTTGGAGCAGCCCAAGAGCGACTTCGTGCTGATTGCCCAGCGCAGTGGCATATCGCCCGAATCACTTGAGCGCGATCTCAGCGACGAGATCGGCCAGTTCAAGACCGGCAATACACGCACGCCCGTGTTCTCCCAGCATCTGCCGGCCCTGTTCGAGCACGCCTGGCTGATTGCTTCGCTGGATTCGGAGACCACCCGCATCCGCAGCGGTCACCTGCTGTTGGCACTGCTGACCGAGCCTGATCTTGCGCAGCTGGCCTACCGCGGCTCCAAATTGTTCGTGCGCTTCAAGCGTGAAGAGCTGAAGCACGATTTTGCCAAGCTGACCGAGGGCTCGCAGGAAGCGCAGACCGTGCGCTTCGCCGATGCTTCGGCAACGGGCGAAGGTGCTGGCGAAGATGCGGATGCAGTGCCGGGCGAGGCCAAGGGCGGTCTGTCCAAGACCCCCGCGCTGGACCAGTTCACCACCAACCTTACCCAGCGTGCGCGTGACGGCAAGATCGACCCGGTGATTGGCCGTGATGCCGAGATCCGTCAGGTTATCGACATCCTGATGCGCCGCCGCCAGAACAACCCCATCCTCACCGGTGAGGCAGGCGTCGGTAAAACCGCCGTCGTCGAAGGCTTGGCCTGTCGCATTGCCGAGAAGGATGTGCCCGACGTGCTGCAAGGCGTTGAGCTGCACACCTTGGACATGGGTTTGTTGCAGGCCGGTGCCAGCGTCAAGGGCGAGTTCGAGAACCGCTTGAAGAACGTGATCGACGAGGTCAAGAAGAGCCCGCACCCGATCATCCTGTTCATCGACGAAGCCCACACGATGATTGGTGCCGGCGGCTCCGCTGGCCAGAACGACGCCGCCAACCTGCTCAAGCCAGCCCTGGCACGCGGTGAGCTGAGGACCATCGCCGCCACCACCTGGAGCGAGTACAAGAAGTACTTTGAAAAGGACGCCGCCTTGGCGCGTCGTTTCCAGGTAGTGAAGGTGGAAGAGCCCAGCGAAGTGCTGGCCGCCGCCATGCTGCGCGGCATGGTCAGCCTGATGGAGGCGCACTTTGGCATCCGCGTGCTTGATGAAGCCGTGACCGAAGCCGTGCGCCTGTCGCACCGCTACATCAGCGGCCGCCAGCTGCCGGACAAGGCCGTCAGCGTGCTCGATACCGCCTGCGCCAAGGTCGCACTTGGGCAGAGTGCGACGCCCGCGATCATCGAAGACACCCGCAAGCACCTGGATCGGCTCGAGGCCGAGCTGGCCGCATTGCAGCGTGAGACTGCCGGCGGCAGTACCTTGCATGAGGAACGTCTTGCCGAACTGAAGGCGCAGCAGATTGAAGCGCAGGCTGTGCTTGCCAGCAATGAGCAGCGTTTGAGTGTCGAGCGCGAACTGGCCGGGCGGGTTGCAGCGCTGCGCCAGCAGCTTGAACAAGGCCTGGCGGGCGAGGGTGATGCGGATTCCTCCGCAGACGAGCAGGCCGACGTCGCTGTCGCAAAAACAACTGGCAAGCGCAGCAAGTCAACGCGTGAGCTCTCGCCACAACATGCAGAGCTGGCGAAGTTGCAGGCGGAGCTGCGTGACCTGCAGGGCGAGACCCCGATGGTTCCGCTGCAGGTGGATGGCACCGTCGTCGCTGAGATCGTGTCGGCATGGACCGGCGTGCCGCTTGGTCGCATGGTCAAGGATGAGATCCGCACCATCCGCTCGCTGGGCAGCCTGCTGGAAGAGCGGGTCATCGGCCAGGACCACGCGCTCGACGCCATCGCCCAGCGCGTGCGTACCGCGACCGCCAAGTTGGAAGACCCGAATAAGCCGCGCGGCGTGTTCATGTTTGTCGGGCCCTCCGGCGTGGGCAAGACCGAGACCGCGCTGGCTTTGGCCGACATTCTCTATGGCGGTGAGCGCAAGTTGATCACCATCAATATGAGTGAGTACCAGGAAGCGCATAGCGTGTCCGGCTTGAAGGGTTCCCCGCCGGGTTACGTGGGTTACGGCGAAGGCGGCGTGCTGACCGAAGCTGTTCGCCGCAACCTGTACAGCGTGGTGCTGCTGGACGAAGTGGAGAAGGCGCATCCGGACGTACTGGAAATGTTCTTCCAGGTGTTCGACAAGGGCGTGATGGATGATGCCGAAGGCCGCGAGATCGACTTCCGCAATACCTTGATCATCCTCACCTCCAACATCGGCTCCTCGCAGATCATGCAGTCCTGCCTGAACAAGCCGGCAGAAGAAATTCCCGCCGCAGACGCACTTGCCGAAGCCCTGCGGCCGATCCTGATGCGCAGCTTCAAGCCGGCCTTCCTTGGTCGCTTGAAGGTGGTGCCGTATTACCCGATCAGCGATGACGTGCTGGTGCGCATCATCAGCCTCAAGCTCGGCCGCATTCGTGACCGCGTCAGCGCAAATCACAAGGCCAGCTTCAGCTGGGACGAAGGTCTGGTTGAAGCTGTACTGGCGCGCTGCACCGAGGTGGACTCGGGCGCACGCAATGTCGATCACATTCTCAACGGCACCTTGCTGCCGGAGATTGCGGAGAACGTGTTGACTGCCATGGCCGAAGGCACCCGCATCAACAGCATCAAAGTCAGCGCCGGCAAGAAGGGCGATTTCAAGTACAAAGTTTCTTGATTACGGAAGAAGGAGAACAGCATGGAATTTTTCGGATTTGACCGCCAGGCAGCACTGAACCACTGCGACAGCCTCGAGCTGGGCCTGGGGCGCGACCTCGACCGCGTGCGCGCATGGAATCGCCTGCGCCCGGAGCACATCGTCGAGCTGCTCGAAACTGCAGTGCCGGCAGCGCGCCAGGATGCACGCATTGTGGCTGGCCAGATCAGCCGTGGCTCCTGGCGAATCCACATGGATAGCGCGCCGGTCGGCAAGCCGCAGTTGGTGAGCAATATGCGTGAGGTGCTTATTTCCGCTGGTGGGCGTGACTATCGCCTGCAGGTCAGCGAAGGCGTGCGTCTGCGCCTTGAGGAAATCGCGCAGGTCGCTTGATGCAACGGTAACAACGCCATTCCGGTGCTGGCGGGTACCGGAATGGATGGCAACAAACAGATGCATCCAGCAGTTTTCAGTCCGGGCCGTAGTGCGCACTACAGCCCATGAAGGCAGATCAACACCATGGATTTGGTAAACAACGTATTGGCAGCCCTGGCCGGGCCCGCACAGACACAGCGCTTCCTGCGGCTGCATACCGCGTTGGGCGGCGACGTGCTTGTTGCGGAAACCCTGGATGGCGTCGAGCAGATCGACGGTATCGGCTTTCAATGGACGATCACCGCGCTATCCGTTGATGCCGGCCTGCAATTGCAGCCGCTGATCGGCAAGCCTGCCTTGCTCCAGCTGCAGCAGGCCGTTGGCAATCACCGGCCATTGCACGGACGCATCACCGCCGCCGAACGGATTGGCAGCAATGGCGGGCTCGCCCGTTATCGCCTGCGCCTGCAGCCATGGTTGGCATTTCTGTCGCAGCGCGTGGACAGCTATGTTTTCCACGACAAGACCGTGGTCGAGATCATCGAGGACATCTTCGCCGACTACGGTAGCTTGGCGCCCGAGTGGCGCTGGGTGCTTAACGATGCTGGCCAGTACGCCAAGCGCAGCCTGACCACCCAGTACCAGGAGAGCGATCTGGCGTTCGTACAGCGCCTGCTGGCCGAAGAAGGCATCTTCTATTGGTTCGAGCATGAAGGCGACGCGGATGCAGCGGCTTTCGGCAAGCACACCCTGGTATTGGCCGATCACGCGCATGACGTTACCGATCTCGGCAGCGTGCGTTTCCATCGCAGCAATGAAAGCGAACGCAGCGATGCCATCCAGCAGTGGCAGGAAGCCCGCAGCTGGTGCACGCCGAAGGTGGAGCGGGCAACCTGGGATTACCGCAGTCTTGAGCGTCGCCAGGCAAGCGCCGAAGCAGAGCAGGGTGCCGACCTCGGTGTGGTTGACCAGGACACCAGCGGGCCTTATGGCTGGCAGGACAATGCGCGCGGGCAACGTCGCGCGCAACAGCATCTGGATGCACTGCGCGTGCGCTCGCATCTGATTGAAGGCAGCGGCCAATGGCGTGCACTTGCGCCGGGCGCCAAGCTCGCTTTGTCACGGCACCCGCAGGTGGCCGAGGACGCTGCATTCCTCTGTATCTCGGTACGACACCAGGCCCGCAACAACCTGGATGCTGATGTATTCGATGCACTCGAGCAGACGCTTGGCCCGATCAACCAGCGCGCCCTGGAGCTGCCAACCGCATTGGCTGGCATCCGCAATGGTGCAGGCCGTAACGACATCGACACAGGTTTCTACGACAACCAATTCGCGGTGATTCCGGCCGAGGTCATCTACCGACCGCAGACCGAAGACGGGCATGGCGTACACCTGCACCCGCGCCCCAGCGTAACCGGCACCTTGAGTGCGGTTGTGGTCAGTGATGGCGATCCCTTGCTGTCTGACCGCGACCACCGCATCAAAGTGCAGTTCCCGTGGCAGCGGGGTGGCAATGCCAGCAACGGCTTGGCGCACCCGGCCGGCGACGACAACGCGCCCGCCAGCGGTAACGCCTGGACATGGGTGCGCGTCATGACCCCGTGGGCCGGAGACAACTGGGGTGGCGTAGTGCTGCCGCGGCGCGGCCAGGAAGTATTGGTCGCGTTCCTGGAAGGCGATATCGACCGCCCCGTGATTGTTGGCGCGCTCTATAACGGCCGCGGCCAACAGGACGCACAGCACAACAAGTTGAACAGCGGTGGCGCCAACGCCACCGGCAACGCCGCCGCATGGTTCGAAGGCAATGATCACGCCGCCGTGTATACCGGCTTCAAGAGTCAGGCGCTGGCAGAAAGCCAAAGCGGCACCGGCGGCTACCAGCAGCTACGGTTCGACGACACGCCGGGGCAGGGCCGCGCCCAGCTGTCGACAACGCAGCACGACACCACCTTGACCCTCGGCCACCTGAAAGGCGGCGACGACAACGTGCGCGAAAGCGAGCGCGGTTTCGGCGTCGAGCTTTCAACCCAAGCACACGGCAGCCTGCGTGCCGGTCGCGGCTTGCTGCTGACAACGGAGGAGGGCACGCCGCAGATGGCAGCACCACAAGCCATCGCACAGTTGCAGCAAGGCCACGACCTGCTCAAAAGTCTCGCCGACTCCGCAACTGATCAGACTGCGCAGCTGCCCAAAGATCCAGCCGAACTGCCCATCGATCAAACCCTGACCGAACTGCAGGAACAGCTGAAAGCAACGCATAGCGGCAGCAATGCCGGCAGCATCAATGGCGGCGACGGCGAAGCACCCGGCTGGAGCGCGCCTGTACTGCTCGGCAGCGGCGTAGCCGGCGTAATGAGCCTGACCCCGGCCGATCAAGCATGGGTGAGCGGTACCCACACCTTGCTGAGCAGTGGCGTTGCATTGAACTGGATGACGCAGGGCTCGCTGAGCCTGGCAGTCGCGCAAGGTCTGGTGCTCTACACCGTGGGCAGCGAGGGCAGGAAAGACAGCCCCAATCAGGAGCGCGGCATCGCCCTGCACGCAGCACAAGGCAAGGTAAGCGCACGCGCGCACAAGAACCAGGCCACGATCGCTGCGAAGACCAATGTCCGCATTGCCAGCACTGAAGCCAATATCGAAATGGCAGCGCCGAGCAAGCATCTGCTGGCTACAGCGGCTGGTGCTTACATTCGGATTGAAGGTGACAACATCGAGCTGGGCGCGCCCGGGAAGATTGAGTTCAAGGCGAGTCAGAGGGATTGGGTGGGGCCGGCTAGTGTGAAGGCTGAAATCCCCCAAAAAAATGGGCGCTTTCGAGGTTGTGAGTACAACATTGCAAAGGCTGCTGCTAGTGGAGCGGCTATTGTCTAAGACGATGAGCATCCAAACCGTTATTGACGCTGTTGCTGACGCCGTGCGTGTAGCCGATGGATCCGGAGGCGGTTCGACATACCTGCTGATTGATCCTGTCCTTGGTGATCCCTTGTGGGAGAGGAGCGAGGGACGGCGTGAACGATTTCCACTGCCAATTAGTGCGTCGCTTATTCCCAGACACCTTTGTCCTTACATAGTTCGCTTGGGCGTGCCTGGGCGTGATCCGTTGGTTGATAGTTCGGTCGAGCAGGGCGTCCTTGAACTAATCGGGAATGCGGGCGGGATGCGGTCAGTTTGCGCATGGGTTGTAACGGACCACTCACCGGATAGTCTTGCCGCAGGACTTGCTAGACGAGCCACTGTGATGTTGAACAAGACCCGTCGTTTGTTCCGCTTTTGGGACCCGCGGGTTGTCTACCTCCTGTGCGTATTCAAGACGGCTGATAAGGTGGGGGGCTTATTTTGGCCGGCAACTAAATGGTGTTGGATATCACCTGACGGCAGAGTGCAAGTCATCAAAGGTGCTAAGTCGGCTCTAATAGACGATGCAAGTTCCGCAGATGGATCAATCGAGTGTTTGATTGATGGCGAGATTTTGATGAACTTCGGATATCTGAACAAGGCCCTCGAGCTGACAGCATTCAAGGGCGGAGCAGCTGAGGCTGAAATTGTTCGTATTGAGCTCAAGCTTCGTCAGGCAGTGGCGAAGTGGCATCTCAAAGGGGAGTATGAAAAAGTTATGTATGCCTTGTACTGCCTGTTGATAGGTTTTGATTTTGAAGACAATGCCGATGTTCATACGTGCATGACTGAGGCACTTGATTGCAAGCGCTCCGCAATAGATGCGCTGGAGTTGTTTGGAGATGATTTTTGGTCTTCCATTGCGCGCGTATAAATTATTTGTACATGGAGTTCGATAATGGCAGTCAATGACATTTCATCAGCACGTAATCGCGCAAAATCTGTGTCAAGTCATGGTGACGGGGAAACTTGCCCGGATTGTGTAAAGACAGGTTTGGCTATCATTCCTGTCACATACACAGCCATACCTGTAAGCATTCGGCCTCTTCCTGGAGAATTTCTTACGGTCGCCTCGACTTCTCCAGAGGTAACAGAGGGGCTGCGCGCACTCGATCGCGGATTCTTAGGGGGAGACGTTGGCCAACATTGGTACGTTCTGCGTTCATTGCCGCCGGGGTATCTTTATGTTCTTAAAAGTGACAATAGCTGGGATGGATACGAGATAAACAAAGCCGGATTACTTAGGCGCGTGGGAACTTCACTGCTTCCCCCGGAGCCAGTAGCCGAGAAAAATTGCTCTCGTTCTGAGCACAATGCTCTAGCGCTTCAAGCGATAGTCGTAGATCCAAAGAAGGATCCGCAGGTATGGCTTGCTTATAGTCGCTACCGGTGGACAGATGAGGTGCTTGCCCGTTACCAG
Source organism: Stenotrophomonas sp. STEN038 (assembly GCF_056759895.1). Taxonomy (NCBI): domain Bacteria; kingdom Pseudomonadati; phylum Pseudomonadota; class Gammaproteobacteria; order Lysobacterales; family Lysobacteraceae; genus Stenotrophomonas; species Stenotrophomonas sp. STEN038. The sequence continues at coordinate 74,250 of NZ_JBRRDW010000008.1, read as the reverse complement.
AAGAATGAAGAGGGTTGTCGCGATAAAAGGATGTTTGCGCTAGATGTGGTTGTTGCGGCCTCTGCTGCTGTCTTGGGCGCAGGTAGTGATATTCCTCGGGCGGTACAAATGCCAAACGATCTAAAGGGGTTGGTGGCTGATTATTCTCTCGGATCGGTGCAGTCAGAGATCAATAGATGGTTGCTCGAGCCACTCTATGACCGACGTGCAGTAAGTTCTATCGTGATGCTCCCCGGTGCTGCAGCCTCGCCGCTGAAGACTAGTGTTGATGTCATATCTGCAGGAGTGGATAGGAAAACAGGAATTGTTTTGGTTCTGGATGATCCGGTTGGCATGACTGCCCAAATAAACTATTCAAGGAATAGGATCTCTGCTCTCGCCGCAGACGCGGCGGGGCTTGTCGATGATGTCCGGGCCCGCGAGCGGGCGATTGCAGAGGTTATTGAAGGAATTCGAGTCAACGCAGAGGCCAATCCAGGACCCTGGTGGAACGAAAATTACGGTCCTGAGCGCTATTTGAGGCACGTGGATGAAGATCGCTGGAGAGTCGCGCTGGCGCAATCTGAGGATTTCAAGCGATACCTTGCGCAGACAAAGCTTGTTTCAAAAGACTATATCCATTGGAAAGAGTCTGCTGCGTGGTACGTACAGCAGCGTTTCGATTTTGATATGAAAGATGACATTAGCTCACTAGATCATGAGCGAATGGTGGCCCTTTGTGTGTCAGGTTCCGGTGTGAATGACGAAGAAAGGCTCAAGGTCTGGGAGAGTGTGCTGGGGCTATCTGATACTGATCCAGATAATTGGTTATCGAGAGCGCTGTCAGCGTGTGATCTCGCGCTGCTAGGGTTCATGGGGGCAGCGCCTCCCACAGATAAGGATAAATTGGATTCTGTTGGATTAGCAAAATCAATGGCGAGCGAGTTTCTTGTCGGTGGTGACGGCAGAATGCGCGCAATAGAGGCCGTAAATAAGCTCAGGGTTGGAATTCGGTTGCACCGCGCTGCTAATCAGGCCACCGCATCCCTCATCGAAACCGCGACCGGAGTCATGGGTAGGCTGCAGGTTAGTAACCCTAATCAGTATTCTTCTTTGTTGAGGAAGATTACAAAAGCGGGGCTGACACGAGACGATATTATTCCACAGCCGGTTGTTGTTAGAGGGACGTGGGCGCGGATTTCGCAATGGATAATGGAGATATCCACTGGACCAGTGCGAGTGAATGCGGCTGCTGCTGTGACCATGGGTCCTATGATGACAGGCACGGAGTACATGCGTACTCACGGGAATCTGCGGCAGGAGGGATGGGCATTATCACAAGCGGTTGGTGGTGCAGTTCTATTCTCTGAGCCGGCAACCACTGATGAAGTTGCAGAAGTAGCGTTCTGGATAATTAGAAAGGTTAAATCTGGTGTTGCACTAGACGCAGTGGCATTGCAAAGGTTTGGTTTGTCTACGGTTGACATTTCAATTCCTTCTACTTCGGTCCCGGATAATCCGGCGCTACAGAGTCATATGGGTCGCATGGCTGCTCACGCGGACTTTATGGTGAGTGCAGCTGTTTTGTTATTCCAGGCGAACACGATATGGGGAGCTCTGAGGGACTTTGTCGATGGAAAGAATCGCGGCGAGAATGGGGTGAAGTTGCTGGCTGCTAGCCTGGCCGCGTCCTCGGCGGGGCTGGAGCTCAAAGTAGTGGTGCAAACATTAGTAGTGGGAACATCTGCCAGAGAATTAGTTCCTGTTGGTATGTTAGCCGCTAGGCTTGGTCTGGCTGCAGGAGTTATTGATGGGGCATACACTATCTGGCAGGGAATAGCAAAAATTCCTTCGCGCGATATTGATTCAGCGTTCTGGTCAATTGGGTCAGGCCTAGCGGCTGTTGCTGGTTCTGTCGCGGTGTATGGATTCACAGTCAGTGCGCTTGCGGCGTTGAGTGGCGGTGCTGCTTCAGCCGCCGTTCTTGGTATAACCCTGGGGCCGGTGGGGTGGATTTTGCTCGCAGTAGCAGCGGTGGGGGCCGCAATTTACATGGGTATTCAGGCGTTCGGTACCGATGATACGGAGCTATCCCCAGTTGAATACTGGTTAGATAACGGCGTGTTTGGTAAAAAGAAGCGAATATCGGGCGAAACCTTAAAGAAGAATCCATTTGCTAACCCGGCAAAATCAGCTGTCGAGAGTTTTCGAGATCTGCAAGATGAAATCTATCAGCTGCAACGCGTCACGATGGTGGCGGTGGCTGACTTCTCAAGGCTGAGTTCGGGCAACGCGGCGTTGGGTATGTACGAAATCGCGCTTCCTAGGTACGCTAAAGGGAGCGAACTCTTGGTTGTGTTATACGGGTTCACGTCAGATGGAAAAAGGTTGGTGGTATCGCAATTTACACTCAAGAATGGCGAAGACACGGCGCGAAGCTTTAAGAGAGAGATCAGGCTTACTGGTGGTGAAGGTCAGCCCGAGGTTAAGAAAGATGACACCGGCGTAGTTGTTATCACTGGGCGCTTGGGGTCTGGGAAGGGCGCAACCGTTGGGCTTATGAACACCCTTGGTCGTTGGTTTGGAGACACTGCAGGCGCTTATACAGAGGTCGTAGGTTTTGGTATGGAGTTGTCTTACTATCCTGACAAGGAAGAATTGCCTGCCTTGCTCACAAAGCTACGCTTTCCGGTTAAGGAATAGTTTATGAAGAAGGCCGCGCGCGATCTCATTTTCGGAATGAAGGAGCTTCCTCGCCAGGACGGATTTTGGGGGTTCTTGCTACCTAAAGGACTGGATGGCTCCAAGCATGAAATGAGAACGGCAAAGGCGTTTCAGTCAATTGACGAGAGGCGCCTCGTTTTTAGCTCTGGGATGCAGGCATCGAACAGGGGGTTTGGGTTCATTTTCGGGTTGGTTATTGGGCTGGCTTTTTTGAGTATGTCGTTATGGCTATTTTTGAATATTGGATTTGACAAGGATCCGGATCTATTTTGGATTTTGCTTGGATTTTTGGCTGTTCCAGTTTTACTATCTTGCGCGTTCTTTTCTTGGTCTTTTGTTTCTATGCGTTCGACCATTTCGCCGCCGGTTGTGCTTTTCAAGGAGGCTCGTTGTTTTTATTACTGGCTTGATAAAAAGTCTGGATGGGTGCGGCTTTGTTATGACGATGTTCAGCCAGTTAATATGATAGCCAGAATGTATAGCGCTGCTGGCGGCAGTACTGGTTACATATTGGCCATTGTTGATATGGACCAAAGTACTCGACGAATTCGATGGTACATCCCCTTGGCACAACCTCAGCGGAGTATTGAGGTTCCCGGGCAACTATGGGAGTTTATTAAACAGTATATGGACGGTGATCCGACTGTACTTCCTGAGATCGACCCTATGCCGCCGGTCGACGACTCTCGGGCGGATCTGGCGAGAATGGATAGGTTCCTGTATGGGGACATGGTGGATGAGAATCACCGGGTTGCCCAAGGGTTGTTTGCCAAAATCTATGTCGGTTTGGTTGGGGTAACAATGTTCTGGTTCGAGCGAGCCGGCTTGTGGATATCGCGTACTGCTCCTCGCCCCGTTTGGCCAAGTGAAGTTGCCGATATCATGAATTTCCCGCAAAGTTCGTCATCATACAGAGTTCGTCAGCCGACAGAAGCGGAACGTTTGGCAAGCGTCGGAAAACTAGGCCACCTGAATCGCCGCTGGTTCGTAACGGGGGGGCTTTCAGCAATCCTTGTTTTCTTGATGTTTGCTGTGCTCGGTATACCACCATGGTTTCAATAGGCGGCGAGCCGATTTCTCCAGTCTGCGGCGGCTCAAGATTTAGGAGGGGGCGGTTAGTGGGTGGTGAGATAGCTTGGAGGGTTTTACGTGGACTACGCTGGGATTGATGCGCGAAACTTACGCTTTCCCGTAAATCGACCGCTTTGCGATAGCGAACGAAAGAAGCAACTCAGCAGAAGTGTTAAGGCTAGCGAAGACCCTTGTAGCGTAATGTCGGTCATACGCGTCAACTCAACGTTCCTGGAGCTGGTTGACCGTTGGTATCCGGGGAAGGGTTTCAATGCGTGGCTTGGGCTGATGGTAGGCCTCGCTTATATACCCATGTCTGGATATTTTTTGTGGAATATAATTATCTTTGGACCTCCGTTTAAGGCAGGCGAGCAGTGGATTCCTTGGGCTTTTGGTCTTTTTATTCTTCCTGTGTCTGTTTTTATAATAGCCGGGGTCTATTGGCTCGTGCGGAGCGAGTGTTTTCGCTGGACTCATTACCCGATGCGCTTAAATCGAAAAGACCGGAAGGTTTATGTATTCCGGCAGAACGGAACCGTATTTTGCGCAGACTGGGATAAGTTGTTCTTCTTTATCGGCGAGTCTACGGCGCCGCCATTGGGTAAGACGAACGACTTGCGCATGCATCTCCTTTCTGAAGATGGGAAGACGGTCCTGGAGACATATACCCTCGGCTATGCGTATATGTCGGATGAGAACGACCTTATGCGACTTTGGGAGTTTATTCGGCAGTACATGGAATATGAGAACGGGCCGGCGCTGGCGGCGGCGGAAGTGCCTATCTTCCTGCCGATCCACGATCGTAAGGAAGGGTTCCTGTTCGGAGTTTTTCGGGCCTTCGCAAGCTTCATGCGGTTTCCCTTCCTGCATTTGATCTTCTCGTTACCTTTTGGGTTCATAGCGCTAGCCCGCTGGCTTGCGATGACCACGTCTCGCATCCCCGTATGGCCAGTGGAAGTAGAGGCCGTGAATGAGATAAACGCGGATGACCCCTTTCAGCGCGATTGGCGGAACAACACCAAGCTGGGATTCGTGGAATTGATCTGGCCGTTGATCTGTACCGCGATCGGAGTTGCATCCGGCGTCTGGATCGTCTGGAGCATTGTGGAGGCAACCAGTTGATTTCTTGCTGCAGAGGCCGTTTTAGCTAGTGATGTTGGCCGAAACCAGCAAGCATTTGATTGGCAGCAAGTTCAAGGCCCCCGTTCGCGAGGCAGGCGACAGGCACATGTGACGTTGCCGAAGATGTCCGAGTGACTTCAGGGGCAAGTGCGTCTTCACGCTGCTGACGTAGATTGCGGCTGCCTGGTTGGCGACCGAGGCCCGCCTTTGGCAGGCTGGCTACCGGGCTGCCTATGGTTGATACATGGATCATTCTTCGTTTAAGAAAGAAGCCCGCTTAAGCGGGCTCGTTGGCATGAACTCAGAGGCAGGCTAGAGCCTGTCCGTGCCAGCGTCGATGAGGAACTGATGGCGGTGCAGTGAATCTCACAAGCAAGCAATGCGCTTGCATGAACTGAATGCTCACCTCGTCACATAGCCGGGCAAGCAGGATCCTTCCCACGCACGCCCGCGCAAATCTTCGCGCGGCACTCCAGGCCCTTGGTCGTGTTCGCACCAGGGCAGGCACGCAGTTGGGTCTGGATGGTCGATTCGGTTGAAGCAGTCTTCCGTGTTGCCACCTGCTCGAACGCGACGCGTTCGTCATCGGCCCGCTTCTTGTCGTCTGCTTCGATTTTCGCGATCAGATCATCCATGGTCTGAGGCTGTGGCGCTGCGGCAGCTTTCTTCTTCTTGCCTTCTTCTTCCTTGATGATGCCCAGCAGCGTGCCGAGCAGGTTTTCATCCTGCGTCCTGCTGCCTGCAGCGGTGCGTGCAACTGCTGGCGCGCGCTGCGCACGCGCTTCTCTTGCAGGAGTTGCAGCCGTTGCACTTGAACTTGTACTTGCTGTCGCAGGCAACGCCTGCGCCGGCGTGGCTGCATTGCGGCTGTTTGCGCCCGTGGTGTCCGGTGCATCAACAATCATCGCAGCGCCATTGCTGCCTGCAGCTGCGGGTGCGTCGGGGTGTCCGGTGACAGAAGTTGCAGACGAATCTGGAACTGCGTCAGGGTTCAACGAGTACTCGGAATCGTCCTGTGTGGTGCTGTTTGAGAGCCACCACAGTGTTGCGCTTGTGAATGCAAGCAGCAGTGCGCAACCCGCACCAACCCACAACCAGACGCGCCGGCTTTGGGGGGAGTGGTCTTTGGTGGCGCGCGATGATGCGGCAACCTGTCGACCTTCCATGTCTGCGAGAATGCGGCCCGTGTTCGGTGCCGGGCCGTTGTTCTGCGCTCCCCCTGAGAGCAGACTCGGCCGATTTATTCCGCCATTATTCAAGTGCTTCCAGCCCTTGGTTTGAGTCGGCTAGTGCCGAAACGAATACGCGCATTTGTAGAGTAAGCCTCTCGATGCGTCAACCTGCATTGTCGTCATGGAGGACCGGTGACTGTAATTGTCGTTGTAGCCATTGTGCTGTTGCTGCTTGTTGCGTTGCTTTGCTGGGGCCTGTTGTTCCCTGAGTCGCTGGGTCCGGTGTTTGCGCGTCTGCGGGCGCGTTGGGTTGCAGTGCGACAAAGGGCGGGACGTGCAGGCGATCGCGCTGGCGCAGGTGCTGCGCGTGTGCGCAGTGGGGTTCGTGAAGAGGTTGTGAGTGTACGTGGCACGCTGCGTCGTCACTGGCCCGTGCTGGCCATCGCAATAGGCTTGCTGTGTATTCCTCCGGTGATAATTCTGATGTCACGACAGACAGTGGTGCTGTCTGATTTCCGCGGTGATGATCTTGCCGAGTCCGGCTCCATGGTTGCGCAGCTGCTGCGTGGCGAGCGTCTGACGCCGCCGCCTGCGCCGCCACCGGAGGTGTTCACGACCACAGAAATCCGCCGCCTGCGTCCAGAGATAGTCACTGCTGACCGCAAATGGAACCAGATTGATCCGGATCTGCAGCAACGCGTTCTGGCTATCTACGAAGTCATGCGTCGTCAGTATGGTTACGAGATGGTGTTGATCGAAGGCTATCGCAGCCCCGAGCGACAGGCCGAGTTGATGGCCGGTGGCAAGGCGACTCGTGCCGGTGCCTGGCAAAGCTGTCACCAGTACGGTTTGGGTGTGGACAGTGCGCCAATTCGTGACGGACGTCTGCAATGGGACATGGAAGATCCGTGGACCCGGCGCGGTTATTTTCTGTACGGCGAGCTTGCTGAACAGGCTGGTCTGGATTGGGGTGGCAACTGGCGCAGCATCAAGGACTATGTGCACGTAGAGGCTACGGCGCGATGCAAGGTGGCGCGCAACGCGAAGCGTGATGAACTGCGACGCCAAGGCTTATAAGCGCGAACAAGTGCTGGTATCGTACGCCGGTGATGACTCGGGTCGCCGTTGGACAGGGGCGATGGAAAGACCGGGTCACGGCGAATCAAGGAGTGTGATGCATGGCACGACCGTTTATCGTTGTCGGCGACAAGTTAAGTCATGGCGGTAGCGTGGTGTCTGGCACTGCCCAGACAGACGTGAATGGCAAACCAGTTTCCCGCATCGGGGACCGCGCCGTCTGCGCGGTGCACGGGGCAACTTCAATCATCAGTGGTGACGCTACCGTCGTAATCGACGGGCAGCCTGTAGCACGTGACGGAGATCGCACTGCATGTGGGGCCACGTTGCTGGCCACACAGAGCAGCACTGGGTTGGGCTGAGCGCAACACGCGGTACAGGAGCAGCGCATGGAGCACAGCGACTGATGGCAGGATGGTTGAAGAACGCGGGGAGCGTAATGATGGTTTTTGTCGCCACCTGGGCGGCGGCCATCATGTACTGGCGTAGCAGTGGCACCACCCCCAATGGCATGCAGATGCTGGCCTACCTCGGCGTATTGCCGGTGGGGTTGAGCGGTGCGGGCTACATGCTGCGCGGCATGCTTTCACGTGGCGTTGACAAGGCGGTTGCAGCCAGCGCGAATGCCGAAGAGGCCGCACCTGCAGCTGCAGTCGAGTCCAACAGTACGCATGTTTCCTCGGTGGCAATCACCGCAGGAAGCGTTCACCTGCCTGCGGGAAACGATGCGAACGCGGTGTTGGCCGTCGCCTCGGCGTTGCCGCGGCCGCAGTTGGACACGCGTTTCCGCGACGCCAACAATCTTCCGATTCGTGTGAGTGCCGTCGTTGATCTTGACGAGTGGGCGGTGTTGTCCGAACGCGAAGGAACGATTGATACCGCTGCCCATGAGCGGCGCGCGATGGCGCTGTTGCAGCCTGTTCTCGAACAGTTGCTGGATGTGGCTTACGGCGCGATGCCGGCAATTGTTGGTGGTGAAGAAGTTGTGATTGCTGGTCTGCGCCGGCGCGAAGAAGATCGGGTCGAGAATGTCCTTACCGTAGAGCTCGTCGTTTCGCCTTCCTGGTCGGACGGTTTGCGTCACTGGGCGCAGACATGGCTGCAAGAGCAGGCGCTGCAGGCCGGGTTGGATGCGCGACGGTTTGATGTGCGCATCAGCGTGTTCGAGCGTTCCGGCGATGTGTGGCCACATCTGCAGCGGGTTGTGGATGCTTTGAGCTCGGGCACACCGCGCTGGCATTTGATCGCTTCCTGCTATTCGGCGATAGACGCTGCAGTCATCAACAACTGGTTGGCGCGCGGCCTGCTTGCAACCGCGCAAAACGCCGACGGTCACGTGCCGGGCGAGGGTGCCGCTGGTGTGTTGCTGGCCAGCAGCCAGCTTGCAGGTGAGGGCGCAGCTCGTTTCTGGCGGCCGCAGTTTGAGCGTCTGGAGCCGGTTCACGGCACGCGTCCTGCAGAGCTCCGCCGTCAGCTCGCCAGCGCGGCAACGCAGTGGTTGCAGCCTTTGCTTGCCGACGCGGCGCGGGTGCAGTTCGTGCTGCACGATTCCGATCAACGCCCTGAATCGCTGGTTGATACAGCGGCAGTCACGGCTGCGATCAACCCTGATCTTGATTTCAGTTCACAGAGCCTTGCCCTGGCATTGTGCTCTGGTGAGCTCGGCCCGGTGTTGCCGGTCGCCTTGTTGGCCTTGGCCCAAGCGCAGTTGCAGCGCCAGTCCGAGGCAGTTGTGTTGCTGGGCGTTGCCGACGCGCAGCAACGTTTGTTTGGTCTCGTAGAGCCGCTTCCTTCCCCGACGCTGGCGGTTGCAATGCCGGCAGTCTCCTGAACCCTGGATTCCTTGCATGAGTTTGAGCAATTTCAGCTACTACCTGCGCGACTATCGCTTGTGGATGGTGATTGGTCTTATCGGCGCCGCTGGGCTGGCCAAATACGGTGAGGCCGAGGCCAGGCAGATCGGGATATGGGCGGCGATCGTGCTTGCAGCGCTGTTGGTCATTGCGCTGATCGTCTGGATCATCAAGCGGATCATGGCGCGGCGCGCGGCGCGGCGTGTGGAGGCGATGGTGCAGGGCGAGGCCGACAAGGCCGTGGCCAACGCGCAACCCTCGCAGCGTGCCGATACCGAGGCCTTGCGCAAGCGCATGCTGGATGCGGTGAAGCAGATCAAGTCCTCGCGGATGGGAATGCTCAAAGGCAAAGCTGCGCTGTATGAGTTGCCTTGGTACGTGATCATCGGCAACCCCGCAGCGGGCAAGAGCACGGCGATCCTCAACTCCGGGCTGCAGTTCCCGTTCGAGGACAACCGCAGCAACGTCATCCAGGGCATCGGTGGTACCCGTAACTGCGATTGGTACTTCACCACCAACGGCATCGTGCTGGATACGGCCGGTCGTTATTCGGTGAGTACCGAAGACCGCATGGAGTGGCTGACCTTCCTCGGGCTGCTGAAGAAGAACCGTCCGCGCGCACCCATAAATGGCGTGATCATCGCGGTGAGCATTGCCGAGCTATCTGGCAGCAAGCCCGAGTTTGCGATGGAGCTGGCCAAGAACCTGCGCCAGCGTGTGCAGGAAGTCACCGAGCAGCTGGAAGTGTTCGCGCCGGTGTATGTGTTGTTCACCAAGGCCGACCTGATTGCCGGTTTCAGCGAATTCTTTGGCAATCTGGATCCGGGCGAACGCGAGAACGTCTGGGGCGCCACATTGCCGGCGGATGTGCAGCAGCAGGGTGATTCACTGACGGCCTTCGACAAGCATTTCGACGAGTTGGCCGACGGCATCAAGGAAATGAGCCTGACCCACATGGCGATGCAGCGCGGACGCGAGGTATCGCCGGGCCTGTTGTCCTTGCCGCTGGAGTTTGTTGGCATCAAACCTGCGCTGCGGACCTTCATCGCCACGCTGTTCGAAGACAATCCCTATCAGTTCAAGCCGGTGTTCCGTGGCTTCTACTTCAGCAGTGCGCTGCAGGAGGGGCGCTCAGTGCATCACGCGTCCGAGCGCGTGGGCAGGCAGTTTGGCCTGCAACGCGGTTCGAACGTGGACGAGGCACCAAGCGGGCAGACCGCCTTCTTCCTGAAGGACCTGTTCCGCAAGGTGATCTTTGCTGACCGCGATCTGGTGCGGCAGTACGCAAGTCCGCACCAGAATCGCCTGCGCTACGGCGTGTTTCTGGGCGCCGTCGGTGTGCTCGCGCTTGGGCTTGGCCTGTGGACCTGGTCCTACACCACCAATGCGCAGCTGGTAGCCAATGCCACCAAGGATCTGGACCAGGCCGTGCGCGTGCAGAAGGACCGCATGGATCTGAAGTCCCGCGTCGATGCGCTGCTGCTGTTGCAGGACCGCATGGAACAGCTGGACCGCTACAAGAAGGAAGGCGGAATCACCACCAGCCTCGGTCTGTACCAGGGCGACGCGATCCGCGAGAAGCTGCTGCGTGAGTACAACCACGGCATGCAGCAGGTAATGCTGGCGCCCACCGTTTCCAACCTCGAGAACTATCTTGGGCAAGTGGTTGCCGAACGCGACAAGCTCGGCCAGGCCAACGCAGGCGCTGCGGAGAGCGAGACGCTGTACCAGAACGCATCGCCGACCAGCACCAACGACGCCTACAACGCGCTCAAGACCTACTTGATGCTGGGCAATCCCAAGTACGTGGAAGGCGCACATCTGTCGCAGCAACTGACGCTGTTCTGGCGCAACTGGCTCGAAGCCAACCGTGGCCAGATGAGCCGCGAGGAAATGGTGCGGGCCGCCGAAAAGCTGATGACCTTCTATGTGGCGCAGGCCGGTAAACCGGGCTGGCCGCAGGTGCAGAACAAGGTGACGCTGGTTACCGATTCACGCCAGGCCTTGTCGCAGGTGATGAAGGGACAGCCGGCGATGGAGCGCGTGTTCGCGCAGATCAAGGCGCGTGCTGGCGCGCGCTTTGGCACGGTGACGGTGGATGGCCTGGTGGGCGAAGAGCGCAATGCGCGCCTGATCAACGGCAGCTATGCCATCTCCGGCGCCTTCAGCCGCAAGGCCTGGGAAGACTATGTGCAGGACGCGATCAAGGAAGCGGCCAATACCCAGCTGAGCACCACCGACTGGGTGCTGGGTACGACCGAGCAAAGCGACCTGTCGCTGGCCGGCAGCCCGGAACACGTGTCGCGTGAGCTGGTCACGATGTACAAGCAGGAATACGCACGCGAGTGGGGCAAGTTCGTTGCCGGCTTGAGTGTTGCCGAGTTCAATACCTTCGACGAGGCCACGGCGCGCATCAACCGCCTTGGTGATGCCAGTAACTCGCCGCTGCGTACTTTGCTCGAGAAGATCAACGAGGAAACCATCTGGGACAACCCGCCTGCACAGGCGCGTTCGAGCAAGTCCGGCAAGGGCTTCGTGGCCTGGTTCCAGCGCACAATCCTGCGCAAGGACCCGGCGGCGGCCGCCGCTGCCGCGCCGGTGGGACCGATTGGCAAGGCGTTTGAAGGCATCGCACGGCTGACCATGCCGCGCGGTGATCAACCGGCGGTGATCGCGGCCTACTTTGATACGTTGGGCAAGCTGCGGGCACGCTTGAACGCCATCAAGTCGCAAGGCGACGTTGGCGTTGGTGCACGCAAGCTGATGCAGGACACCTTCAGTAATGAGGGCTCCGAGCTGAGCGTCGCCTTGGCGCTGGTCGACGAGCAGGTATTGAACGGGCTGGACGAGAAGCAGCGCGAGGCATTGCGTCCGTTGTTGTTGCGTCCGTTGACGCAGACCTTTGCAGCCCTGGTGTTGCCGACCGAGGATGAGGTCAACAAGACCTGGAAGGCCCAGGTCTATGATCCCTTCAAGGCGCGCATCGGCCAGCAGTATCCGTTCAACCTGAACTCGGATGTGGATGCTGCGGCCAGCGACATCGCTGCCATCTTCGGTGCCAGCGGGAGCATCGCCACCTTCAACAAGGATGCGATGGGGGCTTTGGTCATCCAGCGTGGTCCTTTGCTTGAAGCACGCCGTTGGGCAGGTATCGGTATCAACTTGTCTTCCGAACTGGTCGCCAACTATGGCAATTGGGTAAGTGGCGCGGGTGCAGGTGCTGCCCAGGACACGACTATCTTTGAGTTGTTGCCGTCGCCTGCAACCGGTGCGGTGGAATACACCATCGAGATTGATGGCCAGCAGCTGCGCTATCGCAACACGCCACCGCAGTGGACGACCATGCAATACCCGAACGCAGGCCAGATTCCTGGCGTGAAGATTTCGGCGGTTACGGGTGATGGCCGCACGGTGGAGGTGTTCAATGCACCGGGCTCAAATGGCTTCAAGCGTCTGATGTCCGAAGGCCAGTACGAACGGCTTGATGATTCCAGCCGTATCACCTGGGAAGGCAGCGGTGTTGCCGTGACCGTGGAAATGCGCGTGGTGCGGCGCGCTGGCACGGGTTCCGATGGCGCCGATTGGCAGCGCGGTCTGCAGCTTCCAGAGCGTGTGGCTGGTGGTGCACCGGTTGCCGCTGCTGCTCCGGTTGTACCGGAAGGGCAGGCGCCTGCGAGCGCGCCAGCGGCGCCACAGCAGGCTGCGGGAGGCGCACGATGAGCCGCGTCGTCAGTGCCGGAGTTTCCTACTTCGGAAAAGTCCCGTCGCGCGGTGACTTCGTGCGCGCTGCCGACAATCACCAATTGCTTGGCTGGCTTGATCGCTGGGCTGGCGAATCCTTGGAGCTGTTGAGCCAAAGCCCGGACTGGAAGCAGCGTTACGACGAGGCACCAGAGATTAATTACGCCTTCCTCGGCTCGCGTAGCAAGATGCTTGTGTGCGGCCACTTTCTGGCCAGTCGCGATGCCTCTGAACGGCGCTTCCCGCTGCTGTCCGCATTGCGGCTGGAGGCACCTGAGCCACTGCCGTTCATCGGCCGCAGCCCCTTGGCACTGTCCAATGCATGGTCGGGACTTGCCCGTTTGGCACGGCAGGCCAACGAAGATGCCGATGCAACGCAGGCGCTGAGCCAGCTGGCTGATGCTCGCTTCAGCATCAGCACCGATCCGGCCGACTACAACGCCAGCTTCCAGGACTTCCTCGAAGGCACCACCATCGCCAGCTTCGAACAGCGCCTGCGTGAGGCAGGGCATGGTGAGGTTTCGTTGCGGCAGATGCTGCCGGCATTGGGTCTGCTGTTGCAGCCCGTGTTGAGCGGTGGCGAAGTGAACATCGACAAGGCACTGGTGCTGCCGCTGGTGCGCGACCCGGCCTACCGGCCGCTGGTGGCCGCGTTCTGGCTGGACCTGGTGTCCAGCTTCGTCAGCCGGGGTGACTTCGAGCTGGCGGTGCTGATCCGCAACGATGCCAAGCCGAACATGGTGATCGGCTTCAACGGCGCCGATCGCATGGTACTGCGCGCGGCCTTGGATCCGTCCGAAGCTGGCGACTATCTGATTCACCTGCAGCATTCGGAGTGGGTGGATGACTACCTGCACGGCGACTACAACTTGAACCGCTTCGGCAGCTTCCTCGAACGTGATGACCTTGCATTGGTCACTGCGCGTCGGCTGTTTGGCGAGACCTTCCTGGGAACCTGACGATGCATTTGTTCAAAGTTAGCTATATTGCCGCGTTGATGTTGGTGGCCACGCCTGTGTTCGCGCAGACCGCCGCGTCCGCGGCCAGCTCGGCTGCGGCCGAGCGTCCCGTGGTGATTGAGGGCGTGGTGTCGGATCAGGCCACCAAGGCCAAGCTACTCAACAATCTGCGCGCGGTTTACGGTGCAGAGCGTGTGGTGGATCGCATCCAAGTCGAGAGCATCGCCACGCCGCCAAATTGGGGTGACTACGTTGCCGGGATGATCAATCCTGGGCTCAAGCGCGTGTCGCCGGGCAAGCTCGAGGTCAACGGCCAATCTGTGCGCGTCACCGGCGAGGTGGCCAATGAAGCCCTGCGTCAGCAGGTGGCCAGTGATCTCAGTCTGGCCAGCAACACCAGCTACACGGTCAGCAATGCCTTGAAGGTAGGCTCACAGCAGGGTGTTCTCGATCAGACGCTGGCCAACCGCATCATCGAGTTCCAGAGCGGCAGCGCCCGGTTGACGCCATTCGGTATGAGCATCCTCGACGAGATGGTTGCCAAGATGGCGCAGATGCCGGACAGCCGCTTCCTGATCATCGGTCATACCGACAACGTCGGCCAACGCGAATCCAATCTGTCCTTGAGCCATGCGCGTGCTGCGGCGGTGAAGAGCTACATGATGTCCAAGGGTATTCCCAGCACGCATATGGATGTGCTGGGCAAGGGGCCGGATGAGCCGGTGGCGGACAACACCAGCAATGACGGCCGCGCGCGCAACCGTCGTATCGAGTTCAAGATCCAGTAACTGCGCTTTGTCAGTTATGAAAGGAAACGACGGGCTTAAAGCCCGTCGTTTTCGTTTTTGACATCGAGCATTTCTTCCATCTGCTCGAGTGTTGTGTGGTCCTTGATGACGCGCTTCAGCCAGACATGCAGCGGCATCTCGCCCCAACTTGCGGCCTTCTCGGCCAGATAGGCGACAGGGCTGTGCGGCTCGGTGCGGCGGAAGAACTCGGCCACCTGACGCAACTGAGCCAAGGCTTCCTTGCGGCTGGTCGGGGCACCTGCTGGGCCACGTGGCGCGGCGCTGTTCACTGTTGGCTCGGTAGCAGCGGTGGACGCGTTGAACGTGTCGCCAACATCATCAGCGGGATCATCCACTTCGCCATCCAGCAACATGCCGGCTTCGCGGGCAAAGCGCCGGACCGTGCGCTGCAGATGGTCCAGCTGTTCGCGTACCGCGCTGAAGCTGGGGCCATCCATGCCCAGGCGGCTATCGACGGCGGCCTGCAGCTCATCCAGCGCCTGGCTGCAGTCGGGCAGGGCGGCAACCAGTTGCCGATAGACATCGTGCGACGTGCTGCGTCGCGCTGCTTCAAGAACGTCGAGGCTTGGGCGGCCATCGGAATGGTCGCCGTTGCTGGCATGCGCATGCTCGAAATCAGCCAGACTGAAACGACCCTGCGGCGCGACGGCAATAGGGATTGCACGCAGCCACTGCGAGGTATTGGTCAGCAACCAGCTCAGGTTGCCAATGCGTTCTTCGTAGTCGCCGTCGTGCGCCACGGGATGCACCTCATCCCAATAGCGATCGCACAGGCCTGCGGTAACCCGGAAGCCCGCAGCAAGTCCGTTGAAGCCATCCTGTTGGGTTGCCGCTTCGCACAGCCAGCCGGCCAGTCGCAGGTCCTTGGTACGAGTCTGCAGCAACTGGTTGCAGTCGCGCAGCACGCTGCCCCAGTCGGCGTACTTGATGTCGGTCTGCCACGCCCCTTGATCCAGGGTAGGGTCGTCGGCGCGACGGTTTTCGATGATCCGATCGAACTCGACAGAGAACGACAGGTCTTCACCGGTCGCAGCGTGTCCGTCAATCGGGGCCAGCAGGGCATCCTGATCCAGCATGGCAAATCTCATTGTGGGTTACCGGCCGATTCTAGCCCGGCGATGGGCAAGAGAATGTAGAGGCCGGTTGCAGGTCTGGAATGGACCAGCCCTGGCTGAGCTCATTCAGCAATCGTCGGGACCCACTCCTGCGCTTTGGCTACAGGAATCATCTGAACATCTGTGGCAATTGCTGCGAATGTCCGCACTTTTCGCGCGGCGCTTGCTGACAGCGTTGATATTCAATCACGAACGGGCAGGTCGATATGGCTGCTGCCATACCAGCGTATCTCCAGTGGCGCACCGGCATCGGCCAGCGTTTCGTCACTGGGATCCTTGCCACTGCCGAGGTTGAGCTGCCGGTCCGGTTGTTTGATCACTCCCAAGGTGACCACCACGCGACTCCCCGCAGCGAGTCTGCGGCCGATCAGGCGGCTATCACTGATGCGTACGCGATGACGTTGCGAGGGTTTCAGAAGCTGGCGTTGGCTCGGGTCCTGCGCATGGCTGAGCCGCTGCAGCCAGTACGCGAGATCGAGATACCGGCCATCGGCGGTGAGCTCGTAGATGGCAAGCGCCACATCGGCATCGCGCTTGTTGAGGCTGAAATCGAGCATGCCGCTGAACGCGCCTGCCAGTTCGGTTTCCCGCATCAGCGGCTCACCGCGGAAGACCAGCCCGGCATGCGGGTCAAGCGTCCGGTTGATGACGTCGCGTGGCGCTTGCCAACCCGCATCGCTGCGGTCGCGAAAATCGACGCGCTGCAGGCTGCTGCGTACCGGTGCAGCTTCCGCGGCCAGCTGTTGAGTGCTATCGCTTCCCGGCACCAGGTAGAGGCGCTGTTGCCGCGTTGGCATGGCATCCAGCGTTGCCGCATGCCGCCAGCGGTTGCTGCCCATTACCTGCCAGTTGACCCGATCGCTGAGTAACGCGGGTTTGGCGGCGCCTTTCAGTACATGGTCGAACCATGCCAGCCGCAACGCCTGCAGGTCGATGCGCGCCACCGGCTCCGGGCGGTAGCCCTGCACTTGTTCCGGCACGCCGGTCTGCATGGTGAAGTGCTCATAGGGGCCGATCAGAAGTGTGTGGTCGGCGTCCGGGCGCTGTTTCAGGTGTTCGCGGAAGTAGTGCAGGGCGCCAATTTGCGCGCCGTCGAAATAGCCGGTTGTCGCCAACACCGGGATGCCGATATCGGCGAACTCGCGCCCTTGCGGAATCATTGCCTGCCAGTACGCATCGTAGGTTGGATGCTGCAACCAGTGTTCGAACAAGGGATTCGCGGTGCCGTCCAGCTTCGGCAGCTCGCGATAGGATTGCCCGCCTTGATACCAACGGCTGTTCAGTGCATTCCATCGAGCGCTATCGGCATAAGTGGCGTCGTCCAGCGAGGTGTTGTTGGTTGTGTAGAACGGCCACGGGTAGATGAAGTTCAGGAAGATCCCACCTTCCATCGGCACATCAATACCGGGTGCGGTGGTTGCCGAGGTAGCGATGGCCTTGAGTGCGGGTGCACGCTGCTTGAGCGCTGCCCATTGGGTGAAGCCGCTGTAGCTGCCGCCATACATGCCGACCTTGCCGTTGCTCCAGGGCTGGGCGGCGGCCCAGGCAATCACGGCTGCGGCATCGCTGCCATAGTGCTCATACGGGCGGATCGGATCAGGGCTGCGGCCCTTGCCGCGGCTGTAAGCAACCACGCTGCCATAGCCGTGCGCAGCCATGGTTTTTGCATCCATCCACGCCCAGTCGTCATTGGCGTAAATGGTGAAGGTGAGCAGCACCGGTAGGGTCGTGGCGTTGGCCGGATGCACGGAGATCGCGGAGATGCGTGCGCCATCGCTGGTGGTGATGCTGATGTTGCGATCAATGCTGTAACGCCGTGCGTCGTCTTCGCTGATCGCCTGCGGAGCCAGCGGTAGAAATTCCGCGTAAGCACGGTGTACCTGCCATGCACGCAGCAAGGCGACGGCTTGTTCGTCGTTCAGTGCAGCGACGCTGTCGGTAGCATCGACCAGCCGGTCCCTTTGTTCGCGCAACCGCTGCAGGTTGGTTCCAAAGGCGAACTCGGCCTTCAGGGCCGTTGGGTCATCGAGACGCTGGAAGTTGTCTGCAAAACTGCGTTTCCATGCATCGGCGAAATTGATCCGCTGCGTTAACTGCAGCTGCTTGGCCCGCGCGTAGATCTGGTACTGGAGGTAAAGCGGTGGTTGCTGGGTCGAATCCCCGCGTAATGCGCGCAGCTTGCGGATGCTCTCGAGTGCCTGTGGATACTGGCCCGCGACAATCTGCAGGCGGAAGCGGGTGTCCAGCAGCTGTTGTTCGTCGTCTTGGGACAGGCGGGCCAAGGTGAGTCTTGCAAGCCCTGGCATGGCTGCATCGACATCGGCGGCCTGAAGCCGCGCCGGTGCGGGGACCGACAGGTCCAGGGCCGGGGCACTCCCCGCGCCGAATAACAGGAGTAGGACAAGCAAGCCACGCATGGCGGGACCATCGGTTCGTTCGTTGGCCTTCAATAGCACATCGCATGGATCCGCGTAACGGGAGGCCTGCGCCGGCTGCAGCCTTGAAGCAGACGATGGTAGCCGGGAGTGCAGGCGTTGCGGTGACCCGGGCTCCGGCGGGCGCAAGCAGTTTGACTGCAGTGCCAAAAGCACAACGGGCAGGCCATTGGCCTGCCCGTTGCGTTCACAGCCAAGGATGCTGGATCAGCCGAGGATGCCAGGCAGATCCAACCCCTTCTCTTTGGCACAGTCGATGGCGATGTCATAGCCGGCATCGGCATGGCGCATCACGCCGGTACCGGGGTCGTTCCACAGCACGCGGGCGATGCGTTGGTCGGCGGCTTCGCTGCCGTCGCAGACGATGACCACGCCGGAATGCTGCGAGTAACCCATGCCAACGCCGCCGCCGTGGTGCAGACTTACCCAGGTGGCGCCGCCGGCGACATTGAGCATGGCGTTGAGCAGCGGCCAATCGGAAACCGCATCGGAGCCGTCCTTCATCGATTCGGTTTCGCGGTTGGGCGAGGCGACGCTGCCGCTGTCCAGGTGATCGCGGCCGATCACCACCGGTGCGCTCAGTTCGCCATTGCGTACCATCTCGTTGAAGGCCAGGCCGAGCTTGTGTCGCAGTCCAAGGCCGACCCAGCAGATACGCGCTGGCAGACCCTGGAAACTGATGCGCTCACGCGCCATGTCCAGCCAACGGTGCAGGTTGGGATCATTGGCGATGATTTCCTTGACCTTGGCGTCGGTCTTGTAGATGTCCTCCGGGTCGCCGCTCAGTGCTACCCAACGGAACGGGCCGATGCCGCGGCAGAACAGCGGGCGCACATAGGCAGGTACGAAGCCGGGGAAATCGAAGGCGTTCTGCAAGCCTTCGTCGAAGGCCATCTGGCGGATGTTGTTGCCGTAATCGACGGTCGGAATGCCGGCGGCATGGAAGGCAAGCATCGCTTCGACGTGCACGCGCATCGCGGCCTTGGCGGCATCGCGGACCTTCTCGGGATTGGCCTGTTGTTCGGCCAACCACTGCTCCACGCTCCAGCCAATCGGCAGGTAGCCGTGCACCGGATCATGGGCGCTGGTCTGGTCGGTGACGCAATCCGGGCGCACGCCGCGGCGTACCAGTTCCGGCAGGATCTCGGCGGCATTGCCGAGCAGGGCGATCGACTTGGCTTCACCGCTGGCGGTGTACTTGGCGATGCGTGCCAATGCATCGTCGATGTCGGTGGCCTGTTCGTCGACGTAACGGGTGCGCAGGCGGAAGTCGATGCTGCTTTGGCGGCATTCGATGGTCAGACTGCTGGCGCCGGCCAGCGAAGCAGCCAGTGGCTGTGCGCCACCCATGCCGCCCAAACCGGCGGTGAGGATCCACTTGCCGCTCAGGCTGCCACCGTAGTGCTGGCGGCCCATCTCGACAAAGGTCTCATAGGTGCCCTGGACGATGCCCTGGCTGCCGATGTAGATCCAGCTGCCGGCGGTCATCTGCCCGTACATCATCAAGCCCTTCTTATCGAGCTCGTTGAAGTGCTCCCAGTTGGCCCAGTGCGGCACCAGGTTGGAGTTGGCGATCAGTACGCGTGGTGCATCCGGATGGGTGGGGAACACGCCGACCGGCTTGCCGGATTGCACCAGAAGGGTCTGGTTGTCGTCCAGGCGCTTCAAGGTTTCCAGAATCTTGTCGTAGCTTTCCCAATCACGCGCGGCGCGGCCGATGCCGCCGTAGACCACCAGCGAAGTCGGGTCTTCGGCGACCTCGGCATCGAGGTTGTTCTGCAGCATGCGGAACGGCGCTTCGGTCTGCCAGGATTTGCAGTTGAGCGTGTTGCCGCGAGGTGCGCGCGGGTTGCGGGAGGGGTCGTGACGGGTCATGCATTTCTCCTGGTAGCAAATTCCAGACAAGCGCCGAGCACTTGCTGCAAGGTGTTGCGGACGGGGGTTGCGTGTTCGGGGTCGTAGGGCGTGGGCCAGCTGTGCTCGTCCACGTCTTCGGGTGCTGGTTCGTGCATATAGCCACGGCAGCCCAGCTCCATCTGCAGGGTGTGCACGCCATTGGCGGTGTTGCTGTAGTGGCGGGTAATCCAGCCACCCTTGAAGCGGCCGTTGCGCACATGGCTCATGCCGCTCAGCGCGCACAGGTTCTCGACCACATCGGTGAGCGCGTTGTCGCACGAGGTATCAGGTGCACCGCTGGGGCCAGCGCTGCCGATATTGAACTGCGGCAGTTCGCCATCGAACAGATGCGGAATCAGGGAGCGGATCGAGTGCGCGTCATAGACGACAACGGTTTCGTGCTGAGCGCGCAGACGTGCGATCTCGCCGGCCAACGCAGCGTGGTAGGGATCGAACCAGGTATCGCGACGGTACTGGATTTCTGCCTCGTCGGGCTCGTGCCCTTGGCGGTACAGCGGCTGGTTGTCGAAGGTGGTGAGTGGGCACAGGCCGGTGGTGTTCTGGCCTGGGTACAGGGAGATGCCGGAGGGGTCGCGATTGACGTCGATCAGCGAGCGCGAGATCGCGGTGCGTACCGTCGTCGCACCCATCGCTTTGGCAAAGGCATAGAGCTCTTGCACCCACCAGTCGGCGTCACGGCGTGCCAGCCACGGTGATACGAAGTGGCCGACGCGCGATGCAGGCAATTCCGTGCCGGTATGCGGAAAGCTGACGATCAGTGGAGCGTGACCGTGGTGGATCTGCAGCCAGTCAGTGGTGTTCGTCATGGGGGTTCCTGGGGCAGGGTGGGCTTTGTTCTTCCCTTGGTAGCGGGGGAAGATGCCCGAAGGGCAGAAGGGGGCGCTTTACGCGGTGAAGGTCAACAGCTCCCCTCATCCGGCGCTTTGCGCCACCTTCTCCCGCAAGCGGGAGAAGGGATTGCATCGTGGCTTGCGGCGAACTGTGCGTGGTCTGGCAGATTGCAGCGCTGCTAGCTGTCGCCTCTCCCGCGTGCGGGAGAGGATGCCCGGAGGGCAGGTGAGGGCGCTCTTCGCAGTGAAGCCGAAAAGCTCCCCTCATCCGGCGCTTTGCGCCACCTTCTCCCGCAAGCGCGAGAAGGGATTGCATCGTGGCTTGCGGCGAACTGTGCGTGGTCTGGCAGATTGCAGCGCTGCTCGCTGTCGCCTCTCCCGCGTGCGGGAGAGGATGCCCGGAGGGCAGGTGAGGGCGCTCTTCGCGGTGAAGCCGAAAAGCTCCCCTCATCCGGCGCTTCGCGCCACCTTCTCCCGCAAGCGGGAGAAGGGATTGCATCGTGGCTTGCGGCGAACTGTGCTTGGTCTGGCAGATTGCAGCGCTGCTCGCTGTCGCCTCTCCCGCATGCGGGAGAGGATGCCCGGAGGGCAGGTGAGGGCGCTCTTCGCGATAAAGCCTCAACGCTAGCCAGCAGCTCTGCATACGCTTCGATCAAGCCTTGTCAGTCACATCAACACCCGGCAACTGCACGCCCAGCCCGGCCGTCAGCGCACCAGCACGCACCAATGCAGTCGCAGCCACCATGTCCGGATGGAAGTAACGATCATCCACCAAGGTAGGCACCTGCGCGCGCAAGGTCGAACGCACCTGCTCCAACGCCGAACTCGAACGCAGCGGCGCATGGAAGTCACAGCCCTGGCCGGCAGCAAGCAGTTCGATACCGATGACGTTGGCAGCGTTCTCAGCCATGGCGATAAGTCGACGTGCGCCGTGCGCAGCCATCGACACATGGTCTTCCTGGTTGGCCGAGGTCGGAATCGAATCGACGCTGGCCGGATAGGCACGCTGCTTGTTCTCGGAAACCAATGCTGCCGCGGTGACCTGCGGAATCATGAAACCGGAGTTCAAGCCGGGCTTCGGGGTCAGGAAGGCCGGCAGGCCGGACAACGCCGGATCCACCAGCATCGCGGTGCGGCGCTCGCTGATCGAGCCGATCTCGCAGACCGCCATCGCCAGCATGTCCGCTGCGAATGCCACCGGCTCGGCGTGGAAGTTGCCGCCGCTCAGTGCTTCGCCGGTATCGGTGAATACCAGCGGGTTGTCGGAGACGCCATTGGCCTCGATTTCCAGGGTGGTGGCTGCCTGGCGCATCACATCCAGCGCAGCACCCATTACCTGCGGTTGGCAACGCAGGCAGTAAGGATCCTGCACGCGCACGTCGTTGTCGCGGTGCGATTCGCGGATCGCCGAACCCTGCATCAGCTCGCGTAGCACAGCGGCGGTGGCGATCTGTCCGCGCTGGCCACGGATGCTGTGGATGCGCGGATCAAACGGAGTATCCGAGCCCTTGGCGGCTTCCACCGACAAGGCGCCGGTAACCAGTGCAGCCTGGAACACCACTTCGATCTCGAACAGACCGGCCAGTGCATAAGCGGTCGAGTATTGGGTGCCATTGAGCAGTGCCAAACCTTCCTTGGCGCCCAGTACCAAGGGCTGCAGACCGGCCTGCACGAAGGCGGCCTCGGCCGACATGCGCACGCCGCCAACAAATGCCTCGCCAACACCAATCATCACGCTGGCCAGATGCGACAACGGCGCGAGGTCGCCGGAGGCGCCAACCGAGCCCTGACAGGGCACCACCGGCACTACATCCTTCTGCAGCATCGCTTCCAGCAGTGCCAGCGTCTGCGGGCGGATGCCCGATGCGCCTTGCGCGAGACTGGTCAACTTCAGTGCCATCATCAGTCGCACGACATCGACCGGCATCGGCTCGCCTACACCGGCGGCGTGCGACAGCACGATATTGCGCTGCAGGGTCTCCAGGTCTTCCCGCTCGATGCGGACACTGGCCAGCTTGCCGAAGCCGGTATTGATGCCATAGACCGGCTCGCCCTTGGCGACGATGGCATCCACCACTTGCGCGCTGCGCAACACCGCGGCTTGGGCTGACTCGTCCAGGCGCACGTTTGCGCCGCGATAGATCTGCCGCCATTGCGACAACGGAACGTGGCCGGGGAGGAGGGTCAAGGTAGTGCTCATGCGTGCTCCAGCAGTGCGAGGTTCAAAGTGCGAGATTGAAGCGGGGGAGTTCAGACGGTTTGCCCGCGCCAGACGCGGGCATGCAAAGGGTTGAAGCCGATCCGGTAGACCAGGTCGGCGGGGGCGTCGATGTCCCAGATGGCCAGATCGCAGTCCATGCCGGTCATCAGCTTGCCAATGCGATTACCGCGACCGAGGGCGCGCGCGGCTTCGCGGGTGAAGCCGGCGATGCACTCGGCCACGGTCATGCGGAACAAGGTGGCGCCCATGTTCATGGTCAGCAGCGGACTGGTGAGTGGCGAAGTGCCTGGATTGCTGTCGGTTGCCAGCGCCATCGGTACGCCTGCATCACGCAGGCCCTGGATGGGGGGCTGCACGGTCTCGCGGGTGAAGTAGTAGGCGCCGGGGAGCAGTACGGCGACCGTGCCCGAGGCGCGCATCGCGGCAATCCCTGCTTCATCCAGGTGTTCGATATGGTCGGCGGACAGCGCGCCATTGTGTGCGGCCAATTCCGCACCGTGCTGGTTGGACAGTTGTTCTGCGTGGATCTTGATTGCCAGCCCGTGCTGTTTGGCGGCATCGAAAACCTGTTGCGCCTGCGCGGGCGAGAACGCGATGTTCTCGCAGAAAACATCTACGGCGTCGGCCAGTCCTTCAGCGGCGATTGCTGGAATCATCACTGCGCAGACTTCGTTGATGTAAGCCTGTGCCTCGTAGCCCGGCGGCACTGCATGCGCACCGAGAAAGGTCGGCACGATCTCAACCTTGCGCAGTGTCCCCAGTGCTCGGGCCACCCGCAGCTGCTTGCGTTCATCGGCCAGGGTCAGGCCGTAGCCGGATTTGATCTCGATGGTGGTGATGCCTTCGGCCAGCATTGCATCCAGGCGTGGCAGGCTGGCCTCGATCAATGCCGCGTCATCGGCATTGCGGGTCGCGCTGACGGTGGAAACGATGCCGCCACCGGCCTTGGCGATCTGCGCATAGCTCACGCCCTGCAGCCGTTGTTCGAACTCGCCTGCGCGGTTGCCGGCATAGACCAGGTGGGTGTGGCAGTCGATCAGGCCGGGGCTGATCCAGCGACCATTGCAGTCGATGCGGTTGTCGGCTTCAAATGCAGGTGCATCCGCTGCTGGGCCGACATGCAGGATGCGGCCATCGCGGGCGGCGACAACACCGTCGCGGATGCTGCCCAGCCCGCCCGAGGCGTCGTCCAGGGTCATCAGGTTGGCGTTATGCCATAGCGTGTCGCAGTGCATTGTCCCTCTCCGTACCTATTTGTATATACAATAACGGCGACCATCGGAGAGTGTCCAGTGACAGTGATCAAGCCAGCCTCAACCGTTCGTTTCTACGCCGCCCAGGCCTTGTTGCCGCAGGGCTGGGCGCAGGATGTGCGCATCGACAGCGTCGCTGGCGTGATCACGGCAGTGGTTGTCGGCGAAGTCTGGGACGGCCAGTCACAGCGTCTGGATGTGGTGGTGCCGGGCTTGGGCAACCTGCACAGCCATGCCTTCCAGCGGGCGATGGCCGGGCTTACAGAGGTTGGTGGACGTTCTGGTGACAGCTTCTGGAGCTGGCGCGAGCTGATGTACCGGTTCCTGGACCGCTTGGACCCGGATACCTTCCAGGCCATTGCTGCGCAGGCATACATGGAGATGCTGGAGAGCGGCTTCACCCGCGTCGGCGAGTTCCACTATCTGCACCATACCGAAAACGGCAGCCGCTACGCCGACCACGCCGAAATGTCGGTACGTGTTGCCGCAGCAGCGGATGAAACCGGGTTGGGCTTGACCCTGCTGCCGGTGTTCTACGCGCACAGTGATTTTGGCGGTGCCGCGCCCACCCCGGCGCAGCGCCGCTTTCTGCATGATGTCGACGGTTTTGCCGAGCTGTTGCAGGGCTGCAAGCGGGCGTTGGTGAACAGCCCTGATGCGGTGTTGGGGCTGGCACCGCACAGCCTGCGCGCGAGCACGCCGGAGGAATTGCAGGCGCTGGTCGCGTTGGCGCCGGGCCCGATCCATATCCATATCGCCGAGCAGACCCGCGAAGTGGATGCCTGCCTGGCCTGGAGCGGTCAGCGCCCGGTCGAATGGCTGTACGCCAATGCAGCAGTGGATGCGCGTTGGTGCCTGGTGCACGCCACCCATGTCAACGACAAGGAAGTACGGTTGATGGCGGACAGTGGCGCGGTGGTCGGCTTGTGCCCGATCACCGAGGCAAATCTGGGCGATGGCCTGTTCCCGATGCGCGGGTTCGTGCAGGCCGGTGGCCGTTTCGGTGTCGGTTCCGACTCCAATGTATTGATCGATGCGGCCGAGGAGCTGCGCCTGCTCGAATACGGGCAGCGTCTGCAGTTGCGCGGACGCAATGTGCTCTCGCCGGGTGATTTGTCCAGCGGTCGCTGGCTCTACCAGCAGGCGGGCGAGGGAGGTGCGCAGGCGCTGGGCGTGCAGGCTGGACTGAGTGTGGGCGCTGCCGCCGATCTGCTGGAACTGGATGCCCAGCATCCAGCCCTGCTCAACCGTAGCGGTGACGCCTTGCTTGACAGCTGGCTGTTCGCCGCACGTAATGGCGCCCTTCGCAGTGTCTGGCGCAACGGTCGGGCCCTGGTCCGCGATGGTCGTCACGTGAACCGTGATGCGATCAGCGCGCGCTACCGTACCGCGCTTGCACGGATACTGGGCTAAGGTCGGTTATCGGCCAGATACCGTCTCTTTCAGGAAACCCGAGTGAAGGGCAAGAAAGCTCCCACCCTCAACCACCGCATCCGCAGTGACATCGAAGGTCGCATCCTCAGCGGCGAATGGGAGCCCGGCTTCCGTATTCCGTTTGAACACGAGTTGATGGAGCAGTACGACTGCTCGCGGATGACGGTGAACAAGGTGCTTACCGCGCTGGCCGAGAGCGGCATGATCGAGCGTCGCCGTCGCGCCGGTTCCTTTGTTGCCCGGCAGCCACCGCACCTTGAGCAGGTGGCGCTGGAAATCCCCGACATCGAGGTGGCGGTCACCGATCGCGGCCACGAATACGGCTTCCAGCTGCTGGAGCGCGCACATCGCAAGGCCAAGGATGCCGTGGCCGAAGAGCTGCTGCTGGTAGGTGAGGGCAAGTTGCTGGCGATGCGCTGCCTGCACATGGCCGACGGCAAGCCGCTGGCGCTGGAGCGCCGCCTGATCAATCCCGAAGCGGTGCCGGAAACTCTGAAAGTGGACTTTTCCATCCACGCGCCGGGCAGTTGGCTGCTGCAGAACGTGTCGTGGACACGCGGCCAGCACCGCATCAGTGCGGTGGCCGCAACTGCCGATGAAGCCGCATTGTTGAAGGTGCCGGTGGGCACGGCCTGCCTGGTCATCGACCGCCAGACCTGGCGCGGTGAGCTGCCCATTACCTGGGTGCGGCAGATGTTCCTCGGCGACGCTTACGATCTGATTGCGCGCTTCGCGCCCGGCGCACGCTGATTCCAGACGTCTGATTCAATCCGTCTGATTCAACATCCAACCAAGCCGATGGCCTGGTTGGACGCTGCTGGCCGTCAGATAGTGCTGCACTGCCGCCAGCGCACCGGCTCATCCACGCCGGGACGCGGGTTGAGCTGAACTCGGGTAGTGCGCAGTGCCGGGTAGCGTTGCAGCTGCTGACAGATCAGCGGCCACACCTGGGCGTCTTCGCCGTTGCGCTCCACCGACAAGGTGGAGCGGGTCAGCCAGATGCCGCTGACCACGCCGGAAGTGCCGGCCAAGGCCTTTGAAACGGATTGCTGGTAGCGCAGCAGGGTGGCCGCGTCCGGGTCCTGCACAAGGTCGCCCGGATGCGGTGCGGTCGCCGCTGCAGGTTTGGCCTTGGTTGGTTCAGCGGCGGGCTCGGCAGCAGGTTGTGCGGCCCCTTCCGAAGCTGCTGCGGCAGCTGGTTCAACGGCAAGCTGTGGCGCCGCAGCGACGGGTGCGGTGGCCGGAGCGTCTCCTTGCATGGTCATGTAGCCCATGCCGGCCAGCAGGCCGAGGGTGACTGCAGCCAGGCCGGCGATGCCGGTATGGCGCACCGCCTCGCGGCGGGCGATGCCGGTCACGGTCTCATGCGCCTCGGCCGGCATGTAGGGCTTGAGCAGCTGCCACAACTGGCGTGCATCGATGACTTCGATCGAGCTCTTTTCTGCCTCGGCCAGACCATCGCGCTCGACGTGACCCTCGGTGATCAGCAGCCCGCCAACGGCACCGGTCAGGCTGATGGCCGATGCGAGTTCGTGGATCGCGCTCGCGTCGAAACGGTAGGCGCGACCGTGCTTGCACGACACCAGCCAGCGCTGACCATCACGCTGCAGCAGGAAATCGCTGCTGGTGCCGCGGTCGTTTTCATCGTCGTCGGTGAGCGGGTGCAGGTCGCGCTGCTCGGCCATGGCCTGGTGCACGATGCGGGAAAACTCACGCCAGCGCATGCCAGCCAATGCGGCCAAGCCATGCTGGCGCTCGGTTTGGCGGCGGGCGACCAACCAGAGGTATGCAGAAGCCAGGCCCCACAAGAGCAACGCAAGCAACAGGGCCAGAATCCACGAAAACATCGACATACCTGAAAGCCTATAGATGGCGCCCAGTCTATCTTCCCTGACGACCGTAAGAGCAGGCTGACTTCGCCTTTTTGAGTGCTCCCGTGAATTAATCCGCTGGCGTTGTGGCTGGCCAGTAATGGCTGTCTGGTAGCGCCCTCGCGCCAAAGATGGCCTGGCCGACGCGGACCACGCTGGCGCCTTCCTCGATGGCGATCTCGAAGTCCCCGGACATGCCCATCGACAACTCATCCAGCCCGATGTTGGCGGGTGCGTGCTGGCGCAATTGATCGCGCAACGCACGCAGGCGCATGAAGCAGGCCCGGACCCGGGCCGGCTCGGCGGAGAACAGGGCCAGGGTCATCAGGCCGCGGACCCGCAACGCGCCGGAGCGCGGCAGGGCCTGCAGGAAGCCGGCGACCGCTTCAGGCGCCAGGCCGTACTTGCTGGCCTCGTTGGAGCTGTTTACCTGCACGAACACGTCCAGCGAGCGGCCTTCGGCCTGCAGCCGACGCTCCAGGGTTTCGGCCAGGCGCAGGCTGTCCAAGGCCTGGAATTCGTTGGCAAAGCGCGCCACCAGCTTGGCCTTGTTGGTCTGCAGGTGGCCAATGACCGACCACCGCAGGTCGCCCAGATCCTGCATGGCCTCCCACTTGTGGTGGGCCTCCTGCACCTTGTTCTCGCCCAGCATGCGGCAACCGGCTTGATAGGCCAGGCGGATATGGGCCTCGTCGATGGTCTTGCTGACTGGCAGCAGCCGCACGCTGGCCGGGTCCCGGCCGACGCGCTGACAGGCGGCATCGATGCGCTCGCGGACCAGCGCCAGATTTCTGCGGAAGTCAGCCACGGTCTCGGCACGCGGGTAGTGGCCGTGCAGGGCATGCCGGGTCTGGGTACCGGGATCAGGGTCCGGGTGCGGGGTTTGCATGCGTGTCTCCAGCGTTTGCGGCCGCCGCCTGCTGTTGCGAGAGCGGTGCGGTAAACAGCGGATTATCGCTCGCTGGCAGGTTCGAAACCCGGAATCCGGCTGCCTGGACAAATCGCAGGCATGAAAAACCCGCCATCCGATGCCGTGAGGGGAGGGAGACTTACGGCGCGGTACTGCTGGCGGGTGATTGATTCTTGCTCAACTAATGCTGCTTTGCAACATCACTGGTCTTCAGCCTGCTGCCCGTCGTGCGCGGCGCGGCTCTCGGCCCGGGTAAGGCGGCGGTTGAGGGCGTCCAGGCGGTCGTTCAGGGCCTCGATGTCCGAGCGCGACGGGATGTCCATGCGTCGCAGCACGTTGTGGACCTGGTCTTCAAACGACTTTTCGACCTTGTCCCAGGTACCGGCGGCGCGCTCGCGGGCCTGGCCCAAGGTGTTCTCCACGGTATCGCGCAGGCTTTCGCCTTTGCGCGACTGCTCGCGGGAACGGGCTTCGCTGTCCTGGCCTTCCTTGACCAGGGTGTCGAACAGTTTGCTGCCCTCGGCCTGCGCACGCGACAGCGCGCCCAGGCCGGCCAGCCAGACCTGCTGGGCCGACTCGGTCACCTTCCTGGTCAAGCGCTCGGCCTGGCCTTGCGCGCCAGCGCTGTCGTCCTCGTCTTCCGGGCGTTGCTCGTAGGTGGTCATGACGATGCTCCTGTGCGGGGTTGAAGAGTCCAGCTACACCGTAACGGCTTGGCAGCTCGAGTTGTGTGACGGGCCGGCTCAGCCGAGCTTGTCGGTCAGCACGCGTTGAATTTCGGATTCCACCATGCCTTTCATTGCCGACAGCAGGAAGCCAAGCTCGGCCTTCACCCGTACGGCGCCTGGCAGCAGCTCGATGGCACCGTCCACGCCGGAGCGGTTGAAGTGCAGCACCGGGCCGTCCCAGCGGGTGGCCACGTCGAAGCGCTCCTGGAGTTTTTCCGCGACTTCGGCGATGGCGGTGCGGGCCTTGTCATCGGACAGGGAATGGGCGTGCTGGATATCAATGGTGGACATGGCGTGTGGCCTGAACTGCTGTTTGTAAGAAAGATGCGCCATTGTGCGTACCAGCGCGGCGTAGTCCAAGCCTTGCGTACACCTTCTGCATGACCGGATGACCTGCTAGTCTGCTGCCGGTGCGTACTCTGCAAGTCCATTTCAGTAATCGTCAGCAGCCGGATCAGTCATTGATGCCGGGTGTTCAGCGCATTGTGCGCCACGCCTCGGGTCAAGTCCGGCTGGGCGACGGCAGCGTCGGCCCATTGCTGTTGGCCCAGTTCTGTACCGATCAGCGCGGGGTCTGGCTGCAGGTTGCCAGTGGTGGCCGCGGTATCCACGTCAACGGTCGGCCGGTGCGGCGCATGGCGCTGCTGCGGGCAGGTGACTCGGTGTATGCCGACGGCGCGGAAATGCTGCTGCGTGGCGACTGCGAGCAGGTGGCGCATCCCCCTGAAGCCCCGACTGACGGCGGCGACGACCTGCGGGTGCTGTTACGTGGTGTAGGCGGGCGCCATCACGGCCGCAGCTTTACCCTGGACAAGCCGCGCATCATCGGCAGCGATCCGGCCAGCGACATTCTCATCGACGACCCGGCCTTCGCCGAGCGTCATGCCCGTTTCGAACGGCACGCCGACAAGGTGTTGCTGCGCGACCTGGGCTCGGCCGACGGCACCCTGGTCAACGGCGTGATCACCCGTCATTGCTGGCTGCAGGCCGGTGACCAGATCGTGTTCGAAGGCAACCACCGATTTGTGCTGGAAATTCCGCTGGGTCCGATCTCCGTCAGTGCGGCTTTCACGGCGGAGGACGATGAGGAACCGGTAGCGCTCACGCCATCGACGCTGGCCCCGGCCAAGCCCCGGTTGCCGCGGCGTTGGCCTTGGTTGCTGCTCAGTGCCTTGTTGCTGGGTGCGGCAATCAGTGCCTTGTTGCTGTTCGGGGCACGCTGAGCAGCGGTTCCGGCTGCAGTGAACCTGTTGTGCGGGCAGGGCTGAAACGGCGGGGCCGAATGGGTGCAGATGCAACCTTTTCCGGATGGCCCAAGGCTGTTGCGCTGCGGCATACTAGGGGTTCTGCTCAACAGGTGTGACATGACGCGCGCATTCAATTTCAGTGCCGGCCCTGCGACATTGCCGGAATCGGTCCTGCGTCAGGCGCAGGCGGAGATGTTGGAATGGAATGGCGTAGGCGCGTCCATTGTCGAGATCAGCCACCGCAGCGCCGATTTCATGGCCGTGGCGGCCGAGGCCGAGGCCGATCTGCGTCGCCTGATCGGCATTCCGGACGACTACGCGGTGCTGTTCCTTGGTGGCGGTGCTACCACCCAGCAGGCCTTGCTGCCGCTGAATTTCGCCAGCCCCGGCCAGCGCGTGGACTATGTGGTCAGTGGCCACTGGGGCAAGACCGCGGTCAAACAGGCCCAGCCCTATGTCAACGTGAACATCGCCGCCAGCGGTGAGGCCAGTGGCTACCGGGATATTCCGGCGCGCTCGCAATGGCAGCTGTCGGACGACGCGGCCTATGTACACGTCACTGCAAACGAAACCATCCACGGCATCGAATTCCGCGACGTACCCGATGTGGGTGACGTACCTTTGATTGCCGACTTCAGCTCGTCGATTGCTTCCGAGCCGATCGATGTGTCGCGTTATGGCGTGATCTATGCCGGCGCACAGAAGAACCTCGGCCCGGTAGGCATTGCCGTGGTCATCATCCGTCGCGATCTGCTGGAGCGTACCGGCCAGCCGCGTGCCGACATCTTCGACTACCGCTCGCACGTCGAGCGCGACTCGATGTTGAACACACCACCGACCTGGAACTGGTATCTGGCCGGGTTGATGTTCAAGTGGATGCTGGCCCAGGGAGGCGTTGAAGCCTTTGCCAAGCTCAGCCTTGCCAAGTCGTCGGCGGTGTATGACGCCATCGACGGCTCCGGCGGCTTCTACCGCAATGAAGTGGCAGCGGCAGTGCGTTCGCGCATGAACATCCCGTTCTTCCTGCCCAGCGAAGAACTCAATGCGCGCTTTGTCAGCGAGTCCAAGGCTGCTGGGTTGCTGGCGCTGAAGGGCCACAAGGCCGTCGGTGGCATCCGCGCCTCGCTGTACAACGCCATGCCGCTGGAAGGCGCGCAGGCGCTTGCCGCATTCATGCGTGATTTCCAGCAGCGCAACGGTTGAACAACTCCCGCCGTGCGCAGTGCGCCGGCCTGTAACAGGTAGACGATTCCATGGCGACCAAGCCAAGCAAGACCGCCAGCAAGGCCAAGCCGGCCACCGCAGCCAGACCTGCCGCCAAGAAGGTTCCGGCCAAGCCGGCTGCAGTGAAGAAAGTTGCCGCCAGCAAGAAAGCCGCGGCTGAAACCCTCACCGTCGCCAAGCCGGTGCTGTCGGATGTGCGTGCCAAGATCGACCAGATCGACCGCAGCATCCAGGCCCTGATCGCCGAGCGGGCCAACTTCGCCCACCAGGTCGGCAAGGCCAAGGGCAAGCTGGCGGCAGCCGTTGATTACTACCGGCCCGAGCGCGAAGCGCAGGTGCTGCGCATGGTGGTGGACCGCAACGAAGGCCCACTCAGCGATGAAGTGCTGGTGCATGTCTACCGCGAAATCATGTCGGCCTGCCTGGCCCAGCAGGAGCCGCTGAAGATCGGCTACCTCGGCCCGGAAGGTTCGTTCACCCAGCAGGCTGCGCACAAGCACTTTGGTCGCTCGGCGTTGGGCCTGCCGCTGGCCAACATCGAGGAGATCTTCCAGGAAGTGGAAAACGGCAACGCCGACTTTGGCGTGGTGCCGGTGGAGAATTCCGGGCAGGGCACGATCCAGATCACGCTGGACATGTTCCTGACCTCCAACCTGAAGATATGTGGCGAAGTCGAGCTGCGCGTGCAGCAGTACCTGCTTTCACGCACTGGCCGCATCGAAGACATCGAGCGCATCTACGCGCATCCGCAGGCCTTCATGCAGACCTCGGCCTGGCTGCGTGCCAACCTTCCCAAGACCGAGAAGGTACCGGTGTCCAGCAACTCCGAGGGCGCCCGCCGCGCCCGCAATGCGGAAGACGCAGCGGCCATCGGCGGCGAGAGTGCAGGGCACGTATACGGCTTGAAGAAAGTGGTGACCAAGCCGATCCAGAACGATGCGGACAACACCACGCGTTTCCTGGTGATCGGCCGCCAACTGTTCCCGTCCTCCGGCCATGACCGTACCTCGGTGCTCGTCTTCATCCACGACAAGCCCGGTGCGCTGTTCGACGTGCTCAGCCCGTTCGCACGTCACGGCATCAGCATGAACCGCATCGAATCGCGGCCATCGCATCAGGCCAAGTGGGAATACGGCTTCTTCATCGACCTGGCCGGGCACATCGAAGACGAATCGATGCAGGCCGCGTTGGCCGAGCTGAAGGCGCACTCGGCGCAGATCAAGGTGCTCGGCTCCTACCCGGTCGCCGTGCCCTGACAGGCGCGCAGTTCCTTCCCCCGTGTGCGGGGGAAGGTGCCCGAAGGGCGGATGGGGGCGCTTTTCCCTCAGTTGCCCAGCAACTTGAACATTCTTCCTTCCGCCGCCTTCGCGGAAGGAACACAGCAGATCAGAGAGACCGCATGAGTTCCCAGCCCTACTGGATTGCACGCAAAGGTTCCGCCCTGCAGGGCACGCTCGCCATTCCCGGCGACAAGTCGGTGTCGCATCGTTCGGTGATGTTTGCCGCGCTGGCCGATGGTGTATCGCATATCGATGGTTTTCTTGAAGGCGAGGACACCCGCGCCACCGCCCATATCTTCGAGCAGATGGGCGTGCGTTTCGAAACCCCGTCGGCGTCGCAGCGGATCGTCCATGGCGTTGGCGTGGATGGCTTGAAGGCGCCGCAGGGCGAGCTGGACTGCGGCAACGCCGGCACCGGCATGCGCCTGTTGGCGGGCCTGCTCGCCGCGCAGCCGTTCGACACCACACTGATCGGCGACGCCTCGCTGTCCAAGCGGCCGATGCGCCGCGTGACCGGGCCGCTGGCACAGATGGGCGCGCGTATCGACACCCAGGACGATGGCACGCCGCCGCTGCACATCCACGGCGGACAAGCATTGCAGGGCATTCATTACGAATTGCCGGTGGCCAGTGCGCAGGTGAAGTCAGCGGTGTTGCTGGCTGGCTTGTATGCGCAGGGCGACACCTCGGTGATCGAGCCGCATCCAACCCGCGACTACACCGAGCGCATGCTGCGTGCGTTCGGCGTGGAGATCGAGTTCGAGCCCGGCAAGGCGCGCCTGCGTGGCGGCCAGCGCCTGCGTGCGACCGATATTTCGGTACCGGCGGATTTCTCGTCGTCGGCGTTCTTCATCGTTGCCGCCAGCATCATTCCCGGCTCGGAAGTACGCCTGCGCTCGGTTGGCTTGAACCCGCGTCGTACCGGCCTGCTGGCTGCGTTGCGTTTGATGGGCGCGGACATCACCGAGGAGAACCACGCCGAGCACGGTGGCGAGCAGGTCGCTGACCTGGTTGTGCGCTATGCGCAGCTCAAGGGGGTAGAGATTCCGGAAGCGCTGGTGCCAGACATGATCGATGAGTTCCCGGCGCTGTTTGTCGCCGCTGCTGCCGCCGAAGGCCAGACCGTCGTGCGCGGTGCGGCGGAACTGCGGGTGAAGGAGTCAGATCGCCTGGCGGCGATGGCGACCGGCTTGCGTGATCTCGGTCTGCGCGTGGATGAAACCGAAGATGGTGCGACCATTTTTGGTGGCCCACTGGGTAGCGGTACTATCGAAAGCCACGGCGATCACCGTATCTCGATGGCCTTTGCCATTGCCGGCCAGCTCAGCACCGGTGAAGTGCGCATCAATGATGTGGCCAACGTGGCGACCTCGTTCCCGGGCTTCGACAGCCTGGCCAACGGCACCGGCTTCGGACTCAGCGTCCGGTCCTGAACTCCACCGGCACCTGCACGACGCTGTTGATGGCGCGCCCATCCCGCATCGCGGGCTGGAAGCGCCATTGACGCAGTGCTTCGATGGCGGCCTTGTCCAGCGCTGGATCAACGCCGCCCTCATGCCCGATCACGCTGGCTTGGCTGACTTTGCCATTGGCGTCAATCTGCAGGCGCACGATCACATCGCCTTCAAGGCCGGCATTGAGCGCGGCGGCGGGGTAGTCCGGCGTCGGGTTGCTGGACAGAGGCTCTGCATCGCGGTTGCCGGCAACACTGACCACCGACGTGGTGTCGGCGGTGGTGATGGAAACCGGGCCGGAAGCGACTGGCGCCTGCAGGGTGCGGTAGCCCAATACGCTGAAGATCGTCACAACCGCGACCGCGAGCAGGCCCCACAGCCAAGCTGCAGCAACGCCTTGCGGGCGGGCTGGAACTGGATGGTGGGTGCTGCTGTGCTGGTGGGGGATGCTGGACATCGACTTGGGTGCTCTGCGTAACATCTACGCAACAAGTCTGGTCTGCTGCTCCCAAACGGCGAATGACTTTCAGCATGAACCGGCCCCCTTGGGGAGCCGGGGTTCAGCTTAAGGCGTCGGTTTGAAGTCGAACGGGACTTCCAGGCTGCCCTGCATTGGCTGGCCGTTACTCTGCGCGGGTTGGAAACGCCAGCCGCGTACCGCCTCCTGCGCGGCACGATCCAGCTCGCGCGAGCCACTGCGCTGGATAACCCGCACGTCCAGCGGCGCGCCGCTGGCATCTACGTCCACGTGGACGACTACCGTGCCGCTTTCACCACGGCGCAACGCCGCAGCAGGATATTCCGGGGCAGGGCTCTGGCCAGGCAGCGGCACCGGCTGGTCGCTGGGGGCGGTGGTGGCCACTGGCGCTGCTGGCGCGGTTTCGACCGGCGTCGCCTCGGCAATGGGCTGCGGCGGTGGGGCCGGCGCGGTTTCCACCAGCTCGGGGGTTTCATCCACGGCTTCCGGGCGCGCATCGGGCATGTCGCTGGCGCCGGCCCCGGCCGGTAGTGGTGCCGGCAGTGGCGCCATTACCGCGCTGTTGGCCTGCGGCTGGGCCGTGTCGGCACGGTAGAACTCGTTGTGGCGACGGGCGTTGAGCCAGACCACCAGGAACAGCAATACACCGACGCCAAAGGCGATACCGGCAATCTTCAAGCTGCTGCGGGGCAGGTGAAACGTGAAGTTCTGGTCGGAGCGGGAGCTTGGGGCGGACATGGTCTTGACCGTATGGATCACGCCGATTCTTGCACAGGAAAGGTGAATCACGCGGCAGAAAGCCGCAGTTCGCGCGATAATCTATGACTCACACCCGTACACAGTGCCCAGCCATGCTTGATCCAGCCCTTCTTCGCCAGCAGCCCGCCGAACTTGCCGACCGCCTGCGCAGTACGCGCGGCTACGTGCTGGATGTGGCCGCCTTCGAATCGCTGGAGGCTGACCGCAAGCGCATCCAGGTGCGCACCCAGGAGCTGCAGAGCCTGCGCAACAGCCGTTCCAAGTCGATCGGCCATGCCAAGGCCAAGGGCGAGGACGTGTCGGCGATCATGGCTGAAGTGGCAGCCTTCGCCGATGAGCTGAAGAGCTCCGAGGCCCAGCTCGATGTGCTGCGCGAGCAGATCGAAACCCTGTCGATGGGCATCCCGAACCTGCCGGCCGCCGATGTGCCGGCCGGCAAGGACGAGAGCGAGAACGTCGAGCAGCTGCGCTGGGGTACCCCGCGCGAATTCGATTTCCCGGTGCTCGACCACGTCGAACTGGGGGCCCGCAACAACGGCCTGGACGCGGAAACCGCGGCCAAACTGTCCGGCGCGCGTTTCACCGTGCTGCGCGGCTCGATCGCCCGCCTGCACCGTGCGCTGGGGCAGTTCATGCTCAACCTGCACAGCAACGAGCATGGCTACGAAGAAACCAACGTGCCGGTGCTGGTCAATGCCGACTCGCTGCGCGGTACCGGCCAGCTGCCCAAGTTCGAGGAAGACCTGTTCAAGACCGCGCTGGGTGAATCCACGCGCTACCTGATCCCAACCTCGGAAGTACCGCTGACCAATATCGTCCGCGACGAGATCATCGACGCCGAGCGCCTGCCGGTGCGCATGACCGCGCATTCGATGTGCTTCCGCTCCGAGGCCGGCAGCGGTGGCCGCGACGTGCGCGGCATGATCCGCCAGCACCAGTTCGAGAAGGTGGAGCTGGTCAGCATCTGTGCTGCCGAAGACAGCGAAGCCGAGCACCAGCGCATGACTGGCTGCGCCGAAGCGGTGCTGCAGAAGCTGGGGCTGCCGTACCGCAAGGTGCTGCTGTGCACTGGCGACATGGGTTTCTCGGCGATCAAGACCTACGATCTGGAAGTCTGGCTGCCGTCGCAGCAGACCTACCGCGAGATCTCTTCGTGTTCGAACTGCGGTGACTTCCAGGCGCGCCGCATGCAGGCCCGCTGGCGCAACCCCAACGGCAAGCCGGAGCTGGTACACACCCTCAATGGCTCGGGCGTCGCGGTAGGCCGCGCAATGATCGCGGTGATGGAGAACTACCAGAACGCCGACGGCTCGATCACCATTCCCGAAGTACTGCGCCCGTACATGGGCGGCGCCGAAAGCATCGCCTGACCAACAGACGATCGCGTTGCAGATCTGGCATGTACTGCCGAGCCATGCTCGGCAGCGGCCTGCCCGATATCGCGTCGGTGCCCGTGCCCACAAGGCCCCTGATCCTTGTGGGAGCGGTGTAAACCGCGAAGCTAGATCAGCTGTAATTGCAGAAAAGCCCGCAATCGCAAGGATTTCGGGCTTCGCGGCTGACGCCGCTCCCACAAAAGCGGGCAGCCAAGCACTGGTAGTGCCGAGCCATGCTCGGCAGAAGCCTGCCCGATAGCGCTTCAATCGCTACCCCCAACACTGCAAAGCTGCAGCGCCTTGTAGGAGCGGCGTTAGCCGCGAAGCCAGCAGCGCAGAAATTGCACGAAAACCGTCGACCACAAGGATCACCAACTTCGCGGCTGACGCGGCTCCTACAAAAGCACGCCGCCCCAGGACGCTGCGGCCTTCAAAAATGAATGGCCGTCGGCAGCGCTTGGCAATCGGCACCCTGAACCTCCAATCAGGACTGTTTGAGGTCTGATTTGTAAATACAGGACAAAGGTGATTAAATTTACCGGTTCGTTCCAATGATGGGCTCAATCCATGCAGGACCTCAACGACCTCTATTACTTCGCCATGGTGGTCGACCATGGCGGCTTTGCTGCCGCGGAGCGTGCCCTGGGCATCCCGAAATCACGCCTCAGCCGGCGCATCAGCCAGCTTGAGACCGACCTCGGTGTGCGCCTGCTGCAGCGTTCCACGCGGCGCTTTGCGGTCACCGATGTCGGCATGAGCGTGCATCGGCATGCGCAGACCATGCTGGCCGAAGCACAAGCTGCGCGGGAAGTCGTGGATAGGCTCAGTGCCGAACCGCGCGGGCTGGTACGCGCCAGCGTGCCGGTGTCGCTGGCGCAGATGCAGTTGCCCAAGCTACTGCCCAAGTTCCTCGAGCAATATCCGAAGGTGCGGCTGCAGCTGAACATCAGCAACCGCCGCGTCGACATCATCAATGAAGGCTACGACGTCGCCCTGCGCGTGCGCTCGCGCCTGGATGACGATGGCAGCCTGGTGATGCGCAGCTTCGGCCAGGTGCAGGAACTGCTGGTTGCCAGCCCGGCGTACCTGGATCGGGCAGGGCGGCCGGCTTCGCCGGAGGACCTGGGCAACCACGTCACCCTGAGCATCAGCGAAGACGAGGCGCGCCAGCGCTGGGAGCTGCACGGGCCGGGTGGTGAAGTGCGCCGGGTCGAGCTTCAGCCGCGCGTGGCCGGCTTCGATTTCCCGCTGCTGCAGGCCATGGTCAAGGATGGTTTCGGCATCACCATGTTGCCGGAAACCGTCTGTGCCGAGGCCGTGCGCAACGGCGAGCTGGAAGTGGTGTTGCCGGACTGGTCGCTGCCGCAGGGCATCTGCCACGC
Organism: Stenotrophomonas sp. STEN038; assembly: GCF_056759895.1. Taxonomy (NCBI): domain Bacteria; kingdom Pseudomonadati; phylum Pseudomonadota; class Gammaproteobacteria; order Lysobacterales; family Lysobacteraceae; genus Stenotrophomonas; species Stenotrophomonas sp. STEN038. Next base: position 35,829 of record NZ_JBRRDW010000008.1, on the reverse strand, counting down.
GGTGTTCGCCTCGCGGCGCGGGCTGTTGCCGGCGGTGCGGGTATTCATCGACTTCCTGGCCGAACACCTGCCGACCGAGCTGGAGGCGTCACGCCTGCACTGCGGCGGTGCCTGTGAGCGCGCCAAGGAGAAGATCCGTGCGTCGATGGCCGGTTCGCTGGCAATCGAAGCGGGTTGAACAAAAAAGCCCACAGGCATGCGAGAATGCGCGCCCCGGAGCGTTATCCGGGGAGCGGTACGTTACGGGCAGATGGCCGAGCGGTTTAAGGCACCGGTCTTGAAAACCGGCGAAGGGTCAAACCTTCCGTGGGTTCGAATCCCACTTTGCCCGCCAGATATTCAAAAAAGCCGCTGGCATCAGCGGCTTTTTTGTGGGTTGAGGCGCGTTGCCCGGGCAGCTGTCCGCAGTGGAATGACACCGGTTTCAGTCAAACCAGACAGGTCCGCTGGTAAAATGGACCCAGCTTGGGGGAGCTGCGCGCCCGGGCATGCATGGGTTCGTCGCGGCAACACCTTCAAGCGTCCGCGTTGGCATCCATGGATTTACGAAAACTTATTTTGGTGCTCACGTTGATCGGAGCACTGGTGCCGTTCGCCAATACGTTCTATGCCGGCTACACCGTGCAGCGTCAGCAGCTGGTGGACACGACGCTGGATGGCAACTACGCCTACGCCAACAAGCTGGCAAAGAGCACCGAGGACTTCCTGCAGGCATCCCAGCTGCAGCTGGCCTACACCGCGCAGCTGCTCGCGATGAAAATGGACGACGTCTCCCAACTGGAGGAGGAAGCTGCACGCCTGCGCATGATGAGCAAGAGCTTCAACTCCATCACCATCTTCGACGCAGGCGGCAAGGTGCTCGCGACCTCTCCCGAAACCTTGGGGTTGCAGGGACGGGTACTCAACAGCGAGGCAGTGAAGACCGCGCTGCGGGAGAAGCGACCGTTGATCAGTGCGCCGTACCAGTCCGCGACCGGCAACTTCATTGTCTTCATCAATCACCCGATAGTGTCCCCGTCCGGCCGCTATCTTGGCGCGGTCGGTGGTGCGATCTACCTGCAGAAGGAGAACATCCTTGACCGTCTGCTCGGCCAGCACTTCTACGTGGATGGGTCCTACCTGTTCGTGGTCGACAAGCAGAAACGCATCATCTATCACCCAAATCCAGACCGGATCGGTGATTTCGTGGACAAGAACGTGGTGGTGGACCGTGTCGCGGCGGGTCAGGCCGGCAAGGGGCGCGCGGTGAACTCACAGGGCGTGAAAATGCTGGCTGGCTACGCGCCGGTAGCCTCGACCGGCTGGGGCATCGTCGCCCAACGTCCCGAGGAGGTCACGCTCGCGCCATTGACCCAGCTGATGCAGAGCACGCTATACCGGGCGCTGCCCGCGACGCTGCTGACCTTGATCCTGGTCCTGTGGAGCGCGCGGCTGATCTCGCGTCCGCTGCGCTTGTTGGCTGATGGTGCTCGCAACATGGAGGACCCGTCCTCGGCCAAAGACATCCGCTCGGTGAAGTCCTGGTACTTCGAGTCGCGCGAGCTCAAGAAGGCCTTGCTGATCGGTGTTGATGCCATCCACAAAAGCTTCAGCAAGCTGCGCGAGGATACCGCCACCGATCCCTTGACCAAGCTGGGCAACCGCCGTCGCCTGGATGAAGCGCTGGCGAATTTCGAGAGTCAGGGTGATACGTTCTCGGTCATCTCGATCGATATCGATCACTTCAAGCGGATCAACGACAGTTACGGCCACGACGTCGGTGACCAGGTCCTGCAGCTGCTCGCCCAGCGCATGCGAGAGGCCTGCCGCGCCTATGACGTGCCGTTGCGTGTCGGCGGCGAGGAGTTTCTGATCCTGCTGCCTTCCACCACCCTGGCAACAGCGGGGCAGGTAGCCGAGCGTCTGCGTGTGGCGGTGGAAGAGATGAAGATCGCCAAGGTCGGCGCGATCACCATTTCGCTGGGCCTGGCCAATTGGCCGCAGAGCAGTTTCGAGATCGAAGCTGTGCTGAAAGCGGCGGATGAAATGCTGTATGCGTCCAAGCGCAGTGGGAGAAACCGGGTTTCGGTTCGGCAGCGCGAGAACGCTGCGCCCCCGTAGAGCCGGGTTGTCTGTTCAGACGATGCGGCGAGGCCGTGCGTTGGCCGCAATGTTGTTCGTTCATGCATTTGTGGTGCGCGGAACTCGATGCTGGGCCGCGGGCATTCGATTCTTGTGGGGGGCGGTGTAAACCGCGAAGCAAGCGGGTCATGAGATGACACTGGCGCGAAGGGTTGGGCGAGGTCAGCTTCGCGGCTTACGGCGGCCCCACAGATAGATGCCTTGCGCGCGCGTCGCCTTCTTGGCTGTTGTAATAAGCATCGGCACTTCAGTCGGCTTGGCTGACGGGCCGGAAGGCGGCAGCCGGTAGTCATCTGCGTTAACCTTGCGCCGCTTCCATTCCTGTATTGCCTGCATGTCCCAGATTGATCCAGCCCTCAGCGACGAACAGTGGATGCGCCACGCGCTGGCGTTGGCCGATCGCGCGCAGCGCGAGTTTGACGAGATTCCAGTCGGTGCGGTGCTGGTGGGCGCCGATGGTGCGTTGCTGGGCGAGGGTTGGAACCTCAACATCGCCAACCATGACCCTAGCGCGCATGCCGAGATCGTGGCGATGCGCCAGGCCGGCACGGTGCTGGGCAATCACCGGCTGGTTGGCGGCACCTTGTACGTGACGCTGGAGCCCTGCGCGATGTGCGCGATGGCGTTGGTGCATGCGCGGGTCGCGCGGGTGGTGTTTGCCGCCACCGATCCCAAGACCGGCGCCTGCGGCAGCGTGTTCAATCTGCTCACCGACCCGCGCCACAACCATCGCGTGCAGGTGCAGGGCGGGGTGCTGGCACAAGAGGCCAGCCTGCGCCTGACCAATTACTTCAGGGCCAAGCGTGGCCGCCCGCTGCTGACCCCTGACGACCTTTGACGCAGCCCCTACCTTCGGCAGGGGTATCATGTGCGCTTGGATATTCCGGCCGTGCGGCGCTTGATCGCCGGCCCCAAGCACGAGGCAGCACATGGCGGACAACAGCGCAGGCAATGATCGGTTGATCTGGATTGATCTGGAGATGACCGGTCTGGATACGGACAACGACTCCATCATCGAGATCGCAACCGTCGTTACCGATGGCCAACTCAATGTGTTGGCCGAAGGTCCTGAGTACGCCATCAATCACTCGCTGGCCACGCTGGAAGCGATGGATGAGTGGAACCGCAACCAGCACCATCGCTCGGGCCTGTGGCAGCGCGTGCTGGACAGCAGCACCACGCTGGGCCAGGCCGAAGCCAGGACCATTGCCTTCCTGCAGGACTGGATCAAGGCCGGTGCCTCGCCGATGTGTGGCAACTCGATCTGCCAGGACCGGCGCTTCCTGCACCGGCAGATGCCGCGGCTGGAGAAGTACTTCCATTACCGCAACCTGGATGTATCGACGATCAAGGAATTGTCCAAGCGCTGGTCGCCTGCGGTTGCTGCCGGGGTCACCAAGACCTCCAGCCACACTGCGCTGAGTGACGTGCACGATTCCATCGCCGAGCTGCGCCACTACCGGCAGTTCATGGGCGTGCTGGCGGGTTTGCCGGAAGCTGGCTGAGCATGAGCGACCTGGTTCCTCGTCTGCAGGACAACGCGCAGGATCTGGCCGATCTGGAACGCGCGGTAGGTCTGCTGGAGTCGCCGACACTCACCGCCAAGATGGCCAACCTGATTGGCGGGCCGCTGGAATTTGCGGTCCGCAAGCTGCCGACAGCGGTGTCCTCGCGCATCCAGGGCGTCACCGAGGCGGCCTTGTACAAGGCCGCGCAGACGGCGCTGTGGACGATGGACAACAAGCAGCCCGGCAAGCCGGCATCACCGCGCCTGCACAAGCTAGCGGCGGCCGCGTCCGGTGCGCTGGGTGGGGCAGGTGGCCTGCCGGCGCTGGCGATCGAGTTGCCACTGTCGACCACCATCATCATGCGTGCGGTGGCCGATGTCGCCCGTAGCGAAGGTTTCGATCTGAACGAGATGGCGACCCGGCAGGCCTGTCTGGAAGTGTTCGCGCTGGGCGGCAATTCCGGCCAGGACGATGCCAGCGAGACCGGTTATTACCTGGCGCGGGGCTTCACCACCGAGGTGATGCGGCATCTGTCGGCGGAGTTGGCCGGTAGCGCGATCAGCGGCAGCCACGGCGTACTGCTAGGGCTGGGCCCGAAGGAAGCCGGCAAGTGGCTGGCCAGGATCGTCGAGAAGATCGCCGCCCGTTTTGGTGTGGTGGTGTCGGAGAAGTTTGTCGCGCAGGCGGTACCGGTGATCGGTGCGGTGGCTGGCGCCACCTTGAACACCATGTTCACCGCTTATTACCAGGACATGGCACGCGGACATTTCATCATCAAGCGGCTGGAGTCGAAGTATGGCTTCGATACCGTGAGGCTGGCCTACGGCGGGATTACCGGCCGTCTGCGTCTTTGATGCTGCCTTACCTGCGCGGGTAGTGTGCGAGGGCGTTGCCTTCACCTGTTGCGAAGCCCATTCTGGCTAGCCTGTGCCCTTCCTACGGAGCGAGGTGGTCATGAGCCAGTACAAGATCGCGGTTTTCGTCGGCAGTCTGCGCAAGGAATCGATCAATCGACGGCTGGCACTGGCGTTGGAGAAGCTGGGCGGTGATCGGGTCAAGTTTGACTACATCCAGATCGGTGACATCCCGCTCTACAACCAGGATCACGATAGCCAGTTCCCGGCGCAGGGCACGCGCATGAAGAACCAGGTGCGCGCCGCTGACGCGGTGCTGTTCGTCACTCCTGAATACAACCGTTCGATTCCCGGGGTGTTGAAGAACGCTATCGACACGGCCTCGCGCCCATACGGCGACAACGCCTTTGCCGGCAAACCGGCAGCGGTGGTTGGTACCTCCATCGGTGCCATCGGCAGCGCCTTGGCCCAGCAGCATCTGCGCAATGTACTGGTGTTCGTCGATCTGGCGGTGATGCCGCAGCCGGAGGCCTTCCTGCACTTCAAGGACGGGCTGATCGAGGCTGATGGCAGCATCACCAACGAAGGCATCAGCAAGTTCCTGCAGGGCTTCGTCGACAAGTTCCTGGCCTGGATCGAGCGCCAGCAGCACGCCTGAGGCCCCAGTCGGCAGGGCGGCGCTGATGCTGCTCATGCGATAATCCGCACCCGGTGCTGCAACGGCACCGGGTTCTTGTTTCTGTATGCCAGCCCAACCCGCAGCCCTTGCAGGCTTGGGTTGTAGACAGGTTATCCACAGACTTGTACGTATCCCGGTGGGCGATGCCCACCTACCATGGCCGCACGGCCTTATTGCAGGAATAACGCTTTTCATGTCCGCCCGTACTGGTTTCCGTTCCGACCGCGATCGCGGTGACCGCAATGACCGCTCCGATCGCAGCGATCAGCGCATCGACGCCTTGCGCGTGCCCCCTCATTCGGTGGAAGCCGAGCAGGCCGTGCTGGGTGGCCTGATGCTGGCGCCGGAGGCCTATGACCGCGTCAACGAGGCGCTGACCGACAAGGACTTCTACCGGCGCGACCACCAGCTTATCTACCGCGCGATCCGCGAGCTGTCCGAGCGCGATCGCCCGTTCGATGCGGTGACCCTGGGTGAATGGTTCGAGTCGCAGGGCAAGCTGGACATGGTTGGCGATGGCGCCTACCTGATCGAACTGGCCAGCACCACGCCGTCGGCGGCCAACATCAGCGCCTATGCCGAGATCGTGCGCGACAAGGCGGTGCTGCGGCAGTTGATCCAGGTCGGCACCGACATCGTCAACGACGGCTTCCAGCCGGAAGGGCGCGACAGCTCCGAGCTGTTGCAGACCGCCGAAAAGTCGGTGTTCGCCATTGCCGAGCAGGGCGCTCGCGGGCGTACCGACTTCGTTGCCATGCCGGGCGCATTGAAGGACGCTTTCGAGGAGCTGCGTAACCGCTTCGAGAACGGCGGCAACATCACCGGTCTGCCGACCGGTTACAACGACTTCGATGCGATGACCGCCGGCCTGCAGCCGACCGATCTGATCATCCTGGCCGCGCGTCCGGCCATGGGCAAGACCACCTTCGCCTTGAACATCGCCGAGTACGCGGCGATCAAGTCGAAGAAGGGCGTGGCGGTGTTCTCGATGGAAATGTCCGCATCGCAGTTGGCGATGCGTCTGATCTCTTCCAACGGCCGCATCAACGCGCAGCGCCTGCGTACCGGCCAGCTGGAGGATGAGGACTGGAGCCGCGTCACCGGCGCCATCCGCATGCTGAAGGAAACCAAGATCTTCATCGACGATACGCCGGGCGTGTCGCCGGAAATCCTGCGTTCCAAGTGCCGCCGGCTCAAGCGCGAGCACGATCTGGGCTTGATCGTGATCGACTACCTGCAGCTGATGAGCGTGCCGGGCAACAGCGAAAACCGCGCGACCGAAATCTCGGAGATCTCGCGTTCGCTCAAGGGCCTGGCCAAGGAACTGCACGTGCCGGTGATTGCGTTGTCACAGCTCAACCGCTCCTTGGAAACCCGTACCGACAAGCGCCCGGTGATGGCCGACCTTCGCGAATCCGGCGCTATCGAGCAGGATGCGGACATGATCGTCTTCATCTACCGCGACGATTACTACAACAAGGAAAATTCGCCGGACAAAGGCCTGGCCGAGATCATCATCGGCAAGCACCGTGGTGGTCCCACCGGTTCGTGCAAATTGAAGTTCTTCGGCGAATACACCCGCTTTGACAACCTGAGCCACGATTCGGTGGGTTCGTTCGAATAAGCGGGAGCTGCTGCATGTCCACCGCCATTGTCTGGTTCCGTCGCGACCTGCGGCTGCGTGACAACCCGGCATTGCAGGCCGCGATCGAAGCCGGTCATGAAATCGTGCCGGTCTACATCCATGCGCCGCAGGAAGAGGGCGCTTGGGCGCCGGGCGCGGCCTCCGATGCATGGCTGCATCGTTCGCTGCAGCATCTGGATGCGCAGCTGCGTGCAATCGGTTCGGCGCTGGTGCTGCGCAGAGGCGACAGCATGGTGCAGCTGCAGGCGTTGATTGCCGAGAGCGGCGCTGAAGCGGTCTACTGGAATCGTAAGTACGAACCGGCCACGCAGCCGCGTGATGCAGCCATCAAGCGCGGCCTGCGCGAGCAGGGCCTGCAGGTGGAAAGCCACAACGGCTATTTACTGTTCGAGCCCTGGGAACTGGCCACGCTGCAAGGTGGCCCGTACAAGGTATTCACGCCGTTCTGGCGCAACGCGCTGACCCGGTGGCGGCTGGCTGAGCTGTCCGAAGCACCACGCACGCTGAGTCCGGTGAAGCTGGCGGGCCTGCCCTTGCAGGCGCTTGCGCTGGAGCCGCGACTCGGTTGGGATGCAGGTTTCTGGGAGCACTGGCAGCCCGGTGAGGCAGGTGCACAGGAAGCGCTGGAAGTATTCGGCGACGGTGCGCTCAATGGCTACCGCGAGCAGCGTGATCTGCCGGACCGCACGGGTACGTCGCTGTTGTCGCCACACCTGCATTTCGGCGAGATCGCGCCGTGGCGTATCGCCCATACGCTGGAAGGCATGCGCAGCGCCGGCCGTGATGCCGACATTGATGGCTATATCCGCCAGCTGGGTTGGCGTGAGTTCTCCTGGCATCTGCTGCATCACTTCCCGCAGACCAGTGACGTCAACCTCAATCCGCGCTTTGAACGTTTTGCCTGGGAACCGGCGCAGCCGGAGATGCTGGCGGCCTGGCAACAGGGCCGCACCGGTATTCCCATCATCGATGCCGGCATGCGTGAGTTGTGGGCGACGGGTTACATGCACAACCGCGTGCGGATGCTGGCGGGCAGCTTCCTGTGCAAGCACATGCGCATGCACTGGAAGGAGGGTGCACGCTGGTTCTGGGACACGCTGGTGGATGCCGATCTGGCGAACAACAGCATGGGCTGGCAGTGGATCGCGGGTACCGGTGCGGATGCCGCGCCGTATTTCCGTGTGTTCAATCCGGTGACGCAGGCGCAGAAGTTTGATCCGAACGCGCGCTACATCAGCCGCTGGGTCCCCGAGCTGGCTGCACTGCCGGTGAAGGCGCGGTTCGCACCCTGGCAGTTCCCACAGCTGCTGGCCGAGCTTGCGCCAAGCTATCCGACGCAGCCTTTGGTCGACCTGGCCAAGGGCCGCGATGAGGCCTTGGCCGCGTACCAGCGGTGTCGCTGACACGGGCTTAACGTGCAAGACAGTTAGATGAATGGATACCTGTAACGAAGGTATCGACTCACGCAGGTTGTGCATCGCGATGTTTATGCTTGCCCGGCAAATCCACGCTGGCCAGTCCGGCCTATCAGGAGACTCAGATGACCACCCTTACTGTTGTTCGTAATCTTTCCATTGGCTTGGTGGCGGCAGCCGTCCTCTCGGCCTGTGCTACCGGTGGCTCGTATGTGCAGCAGGACCAGTACGGCAATCAGACCCAGCAGCAGAACAAGACCGGCAAGGGCGCCTTGATCGGCTCGGCCATCGGTGTTGCTGCAGGCCTGCTCAGCGGCGGCAACGCCACCGAACGTCGCCAGCGCGCAATGGTCGGCGCCGGTATCGGCGCACTCGGCGGTGCTGCGGTTGGCAACTACCAGGACCGTCAGGAGCGTGCACTGCGTGAGCGCACTGCCAATACCGGTATCGACGTGCAGCGCGAAGGTGACAACATCACCTTGAGCCTGCCCGACGGCATCACCTTCGATTTCAACAAAACCACGCTGAAGCCTCAGTTCTACGGTGCGCTCAATGGCGTTGCCAGCACCTTGAGCGAATACAACCAGACCATGATCGAAGTGGTCGGGCACACCGACAGCATCGGTACCGATGCGGTGAACAACCGCATTTCCAAGGAGCGTGCGGATGCGGTAGCTGCCTACCTGACTGCACAGGGCGTGCAGCGCGAGCGCATTGAAACCCTGGGCGCAGGCAAGGCCTATCCGATTGCCGACAACAGCACCGATGCTGGCCGCGCGCAGAACCGCCGCGTCGAGATCCGGGTGATCCCGCTGCGTTCGTGATCGAAACAGTTGCTTGATGCTGTACAGAAAGGGCCGCGCAAGCGGCCCTTTCGTTTGCTGTTGCAGTCGCCTCTCCCGCTGGCGGGAGAGGATGCCCAGAGGGCAGGTGAGGGCGCCCTGCGCGATCAAGCGGAAAAGCTCCCCTCATCCGGTGCTGTGCACCACCTTCTCCCGTGGGCGGGAGAAGGGAGCAAGGGCAACAGCCAAAGCTGAGGCTAGAGCAGAGCAACAGCCGAAGCAAAAGCTACCCCTCCCCAACCCACCCCTACGCCTGCGGCGCAAGGGAGGGGGCAAAGCCAAAGCCAAAGCCAAAGCTACTCCGTCACCACCACGCTGTTGCGGCCTTTGCCCTTGGCTTCATACAAGGCGGCATCGGCGCGCGCGAACCAGTCCTGCCAGCGTTGCTCGCCGGCATACATTGCCGCCCCGGCTGAGATGGTGATGCGACCGCCGGGTCCGCGCAGCGATTCATACACCGCCTTGCGCAGCCGCTCGGTGAAGCTTGCCAAGGCTTCATGGCTGCCGGTATCAGCAAGAATCACGAATTCCTCGCCGCCAAAGCGAAATACCTGGTCGTTTTCACGCAGTTCAAAACGCAGGATTGCAGCCAGGTCGGACAGGGCGGCATCCCCGGCAGCATGGCCGTAGTGGTCGTTGACCTCCTTGAAATTATCGATGTCGATCACCACCAGACCTTGCCGGTAGCGTTCATCGCGGACGCCATCAATATGCGCTTGCAAGGATTTTTCCAGCGCACGCCGATTGGGCACCCCCGTCAGTGCATCCAGCGATGCCAACATTTCCAGTCGCGTGCGGTCGCCTTGCAGGCGGTGGGAGAAGTGGTAGCCAAAACCGAACACCAGCACGATGACGATCAGTGCCTGCAACTGCGCGGAGTGCCCCAGCAGCAGGTCTGGCATCAGCAACAGGCCGGCAACCAACATCAGGTTGAGTGGGGTGGCAATCTGGTTGCGGACGATGAAGAAGTTGGACATCAAGGCCAGATAGGACCATGGCAAAGCGTCGTTGCCCAACTGCTGGGCAGAGAGCAGGCAGCCGCCCACCGTCGCCACGCATAACAATACGCCACCCAGTTCCAACCGGGGCTTGCGCTGATGGATCCATACAGTGGCCAGCAGGGCCAGCGCCGACAACAGACAGCTGACTCCGGCAGCAATGCGTTGTCCGTCAAACCACAGCCAGATCGCGAAGAACAACAAAGCCAGCATGGTGACCGGAGCAATGGTACGCAGCGGCACGCTGCGCAATGCCTGCGGGAGGGACGGGTATGACTTCATGGAAGCTTTCCGGTCCATATGGCGCGAAAGATAGCAGCAGCAATGTGTTTTCCGCATTCACCTGAATAGCGGTGCTTAGCCTCTGGCGGGCTTTGTGCAGATGGAGTACAAATGTACTCCATGACTGACCTCAGCCCCCGCCGTGCTGCCATCCTTCGCTACATCCGTGACCAGGTGACTGGGCACGGGCAGGCGCCCTCGTTGGCCGAGATCGCGGCTGCCTGTGGGCTCGCATCGCGCGGGGCAGCTCGCAAGCATGTATTGGCCTTGAGCGAGGCTGGCCTGATCGAGGTGGCTGCGGGTCAGGCCCGCGGGATTCGCCCGGCGGGGCATATCCCACGGACGGAGCTGTTGCAGGTGCCCGTGCTTGGGCGGGTCGCGGCGGGTGCGCCGATCGGTGCTGACGCAGAGCTCGCCGACACCTTGGCACTGGACGAACGGCTGTTTGCCGCGCGCCCGGATTACCTGCTGCGCGTGCAAGGCGATTCGATGATCGACGACGGCATTTTCGACGGTGATCTGGTCGGGGTCCGGCGCAGCAGTGATGCGCGCAATGGACAGACGGTGGTGGCGCGGCTGGACGGTGAGTTGACCATCAAGCGGCTTTCGCGCAGTGGTACAAGGCTGCGGCTGCTGCCGCGCAACCCGGCCTATGCGCCGATTGAAGTGCAGCACGATCAGGACTTCGCCATCGAGGGCGTGTTCTGTGGTCTGGTCCGGCGCGGCTGATGGGCGCGGTTGTTGCCCTCGACAACCTGCTGCACGAACGCCGGGTCTGGCGTGGCCGGCCTGCGCCACTGCCGGCCAGCCGTCAGCCAACGGGCTATGCGCAATTGGACGATGTGCTGCCTACCGGTGGTTGGCCGGAGTCGGCGCTGAGCGAGATCCTGTTGCCGGCAGAAGGCGTGGGTGAGCTGCGGCTGCTGTGGCCTTCGTTGGCGCGTTTGACCCAGGCTGGCGAGCGCGTGGTGCTGGTGGCACCGCCACATATTCCCTATGCGCCGGCCTGGCAGGCGGCGGGTATCGACCTGCGCCAGTTGCAGGTGGTGCAGGCCAATGATCAACGTGATGCGCTGTGGGCTACTGAGCAATGCCTGCGTTCGGGCAGCTGCGGTGCCGTGCTGTGCTGGCCGCAGATGGCCGAGGACAAGGCCTTGCGACGGCTGCAGGTTGCTGCCGAATCAGGGCAGACGCTGGGTTTTGCCAGCCGGCCGTTGCAGGCGGCCAGAAATCCTTCGCCAGCTGCCTTGCGTATCGCCATCGACGCGCAGCCGGCGCAGCTGCGGGTGTTGAAGTGTCGTGGTGGCATGGTGCCGTCACGTCCGTTGCCTTTTGCCCGGGAGCAGTAAGCCATGCGCTGGGCCTGCATTCTATTGCCGCATCTGGCCATGGACGGCGTGCTGCGTGGCTGCGCCGAGCCGGACGCGGCGCGGGTTTTGATCAGTGGGCCCAGCCAGCGGCGGGTGCTGCATGCGGTCAATCCGGCGGCGGCGGCGCTGGGGCTGAAGGCAGGGCAATCGCTGGTGACGGCACAGGCATTGGCGACCGGGTTTGAAATACACCCCTACGAGCCTGACGCGCAGTCGGAGTGGCATCGGTTTCTTGCGGCCTGGGCCTATCAATTCAGTTCGCAGGTAAGCCTGCAGTATGCGCAGTCGCTGATCATCGAAATCGAGCACAGCCTGGCGCTGTTCGGGCCATGGCCGAAGTTCGAGGCGCGTCTGCGGCAGGAGCTGGACGCCTTGGGCTTCCGTCACCGCATCGCCTTGGCGCCCAATCCGGTGGCTGCACGCGCACTGGCCAATGCGCGTGATGGTTTGAGCGTGGATGAGGCTGGCTTGGCCGCATTGCTCGGGCAGCTGCCGGTGGCGCGTGCGGGGTTTGGTGCCAGTGCTTCGGCGGCATTCGCGCGCATGGGTATCCGCACCGTCAAACAGTTGCAGGGCCTGCCACGGGCAAGCATCAACCGGCGCTTTGCGCCGGATGTGCTGCGACAGCTGGATGCCTTGCTTGGCGAGCGCGCCTTCGTATTGCAGCCGTATCAGCCGCCGGATGTGTTCGAGCTGCGCATCGAACTCGGCTACGAGGTGGAATCCTCGCAGGCCCTGCTATTCCCGTTGCGGCGCCTGACCTCGGACCTTGCCGCATTTCTTGCCGGCCGCGACGGCAGCGTGCAGCGTTTTGCGCTGTTGCTGGAGCACGAGGATCGGCCGCCCACCACCTTGGAGATCGGCCTGCTGGCCGCGGAGCGCGATGCCAGCCTGTTGTTCGAGATTGCCCGCAGCCGTCTGGAGCAGGCCAAGATACCGGCGCCTGTGCGTCAGTTCGGCCTGCGCGCCGATCAGTTGCCGGCCTTTGTGCCAGAGCACCGCGAGCTGTTCGATACCCGTCCGCAGCAGAGCATGCCGTGGGAACAACTGCGCGAACGCCTGCGTGCCCGCCTTGGCGATCAATCCGTGCACGGCCTGCGCGTCCATGCCGACCACCGTCCGGAATATGCCTGGCGTGGCGAGGTTGCCCCAGCTGCAGGTTCAACAACCAACAGCTCGCCGTCGCCAGTACGTCCCGGTTGGTTGCTGCGCACGCCGCAGCCTTGGCCGGGAGCAAGCCCGGAGTTGCTGTCGGCGCCGGAACGGATCGAGAGTGGTTGGTGGGATGGTGATGACGTACGCCGTGATTACTACCGGGTCAGTACCCGCTTCGGCCAGCAGGCCTGGGCCTGGCGCGAGGTGGGCGGCGAGGGTGGCTTCATGCTGCAGGGCTGGTTCGCATGAATACCACTTATGCCGAACTGCATTGCCTGTCCGCTTTCAGTTTCCAGCGCGGCGCATCGACTGCGGATGAATTGTTCGCGCGGGCCAAGGCGCATGGTTACCAGGCACTGGCGATCACCGACGAATGCACGCTGGCCGGCATCGTGCGCGCCTGGCGCGCGTCCAGGGAAACCGGTTTGCAGTTGATTGTCGGCAGCGAAATTCAACTGGAAAACGGCGCCAAGCTGGTCCTGCTGGTGGAAGACTCCGCAGGCTACCAAGCGCTGTGCTGGCTGATAACCCAGGCAAGGCGGCGCGCGGAAAAGGGCGAGTACCGGCTGTTGGCCGAGGACCTGGCGGCGATTGATCGCAGCGGCCTGCTGGCCTTGTGGCTGCCTGCGGCACAACCAGAACCTGCCGAGGGCATGCAGTTGCGGGAATGGTTCCCGCAGCGCTGCTGGATTGCGGTGGAACTGCACCACGGTGCCGATGATGACGCGCGTCTGCAGCAGCTGCAGGTGCTGGGCGCACAGCTGCAGCTGCCATTGGTGGCCGCTAGCGACGTGCATATGCATGCGCGTGGACGCCGGGCATTGCAGGATGTGATGACGGCCATCCGCCACCGCGTCACCGTTGCCGAGGCCGGGCAGCGGTTGTTCGCCAACGGTGAGCGGCATCTGCGTCCGCTGCAGGCGTTGCAGGCGATCTATCCAGCCGAGTTGTTGCAGCAGACGCTGTGCATCGCCGAACGCTGCGCCGGGTTTGATCTGAAAGAAGCCGTCAACTATCTGTATCCCAGCGAGGTGGTGCCCGCCGGTTACACCGCGCAGTGCTGGCTGGCGGAGCTGGTGACGCGTGGTGCAGGCAAGCGTTGGCCGGATGGAACCCCGCCGCAGGCGCAGGCCTTGATCGAAAAGGAACTGGGCCTGATCGCCAAGAAAAAGTACGCCTCGTACTTCCTCACCGTGCATGATCTGGTGGCCTATGCACGCAGCATCGGCATCCTCTGCCAGGGCCGCGGGTCGGCCGCCAATTCGGTGGTGTGCTTCGTGCTTGGTATTACCGAGCTGGATCCTTCGCACAGCCATCTATTGTTTGAGCGCTTCATTTCGGACGACCGCGATGAGCCGCCGGATATCGACGTTGACTTCGAGCACGAACGACGCGAGGAAGTCATCCAGTACGTGTTTTCGCGCTATGGCCGTGAGCGCGCTGCCTTGGCTGCCGTCGCCACGCAATACGGCGGGCGTGGTGCCCTGCGTGATGTGGCGCGGGTACTGGGCATGCCCGGTGACGTGATCACCCAGCTGACTTCCTGCGTCGGCCATTGGTCGGACAGCATTCCAGAGGAGGAGCGCCTGCGCGAGCATGGTTTCGACCCGGATAGCCCGCTGCTGCGCCGCATCCTGATACTAGCCAATGAGTTGATCGACTTCCCACATTACCTGTCCCAGCATCCGGGCGGCTTCGTCATTTCCGAGCGCGCCCTGCACAGCATGGTGCCGGTGGAAAATGCGGCGATGGAGGCGCGCACCGTGATCCAGTGGGACAAGGATGATCTTGAAACGCTGGGCCTGATGAAAGTCGACGTATTGGCGCTGGGCATGCTCACTGCGGTGCGCCGTTGTTTCGATCTGATCGAGCGTTATCGCGGCCTGCATTTCACCTTGGCGACGATCCCTCAGGAAGACAAGAAAACCTACGCGATGATCAGTCGCGCCGATACCATCGGTGTGTTCCAGATCGAATCGCGTGCGCAGATGGCGATGCTGCCGCGGCTGCGGCCGCAGACGTTCTACGACCTGGTGGTTGAAGTGGCCATCGTCCGTCCTGGTCCTATCCAGGGCGACATGGTGCACCCGTATCTGCGCCGCCGTACCGGTGAGGAGTTGATCAACTATCCCTCCGAAGCCCTGAAGGAAGTGCTTAAACGTACGCTGGGCGTGCCGCTGTTCCAGGAACAGGTGATGCAGATCGCGATGGTGGCAGCGGGCTACAACGCCAGCGAAGCCGATGGTCTGCGTCGTTCGATGGCAGCTTGGAAGCGCCACGGCGGGCTGGAGCCGCATCGGTTGAAGCTCACCGAAGGCATGCTGGAGCGCGGCTATCCGCTGGCGTTCGCCGAGCGTATCTTCGAGCAGATCAAAGGTTTCGGCAGCTATGGTTTTCCGGAAAGCCATGCGGCCAGTTTCGCGTTGATCGCCTATGCCAGCAGCTGGTTGAAATGCCACCATCCTGCCGAGTTCACCTGTGCACTGCTCAACAGCCAGCCGATGGGTTTCTACAGCCCGGATCAGTTGTTGCAGGATGTGCGCCGGCACGGCGTAGCGACGCGGCCGCTGGATGTGCGTTACAGCGGATGGGAGTGCTCGCTGGAATGGGAGCGCGACAATGAGCGACTGGCGATCCGCCTGGGCTTTTGCCTGGTACGCGGCTTCAATGCCGAGGACGCATTGCGGATCGAACAGGCGAGGGCGCAGGCCGTGTTTGCCGATATCGCCGACCTGTGCCGGCGGGCCGATCTGGATGCGCGTGCAAGGGCCTTGCTGGCAGATGCAGGGGCGTTGCGCGGGATGGTCGGTAACCGGCATCGGGCGCGCTGGGCGATTGCCGGCGTCGAAGACCAGCGGCCGCTGTTCGATGATCAGCCGGCGACCGCCGAGGTTGATGTCGCCTTGCCGATGCCCAGCGTCGGCGAGGATATGAACGCGGACTACGCCTTGTTGGGAACCACGCTGGAGCTGCATCCACTGGCCCGCTTGCGGCGACAGCTGAGCGCGCGCCGCTGCCGCAGTTCCAAGGATCTGGAAAACATGCGCAGCACCGGCAATGTGCTGGTGGCCGGTCTGGTGCGCGGCCGGCAGCGGCCGGCAACCGCCAGCGGCGTCACCTTCATCACGCTGGAAGATGAGTTCGGCCAGATCAATGTGGTGGTTTGGCGGCAGCTGGCCGAGCGGCAGCGGCAGGTGTTCCTGGAATCACGGCTGCTGCAGGTCAGTGGACGGCTGGAAGCCGAAAACGGCGTGCGTCATCTGATCGCACGCCGCCTGGATGATCTGTCGCCGCTGTTGGGCAGCCTGGACGTACGCAGCCGCGACTTCCATTGAACCGGTGCGAAACACAGCGCAGGGGATATGTCCTGCGCTCAGTGCGGGATCACACCGCGTTGAAGCTGGCTGCCAAAGTCCCCACCACCAGCACCCAGCCATCCACCAACACGAACAGCAAGATCTTGAACGGTGCTGAGACCAGCATCGGTGACAGCATCATCATGCCCATCGACATCAGTACGCTGGATACGACCAGGTCGATGATGACGAACGGGATGAAGATCAGGAAGCCGATTTCAAACGCGGTCTTCAGTTCGCTGGTGACGAAGGAGGCAACCAGTACCGGGAACGGAATTGCATCCGGGCTGGCATACGGGCCTTGTCCGGCCAGGCCGGCAAAGGTCATCAGGTCGGTCTCGCGTACCTGCGCCAGCATGAAGGCGCGCAGTGGCGCGGTAGTCAGCTGCCAGGCGGTCTGGAAGTCGATCTTGCCATCGAGGTAAGGCGCCATGCCGGTGGACCACGACTTGTCCCAGACCGGCATCATGATCATCGCGGTCAGGAACAGGGCCAGACCAAGCAGGATCTGGTTGGACGGGGTCTGACCGGTGCCAAGTGCCTGCCGCAGCAGGCCGAGCACGATGATCACGCGGGTGAAGGCGGTGAGCACCAGCAGCATCGATGGCAGCAAGGTGATTGCCGTCATCAACAACAAGGTCTGCAACGGCAGGCTGACCGGCGCACCGCCGATCTTGCCGACGTTTACATCCGGCAGTGCCGGTACCTGCGGGCCGGGTGCGGCCCAGGCAAACAGCGGCAATGCCAGCATTGCCAACACGACCAGCAGCTGCCAAAACGTACGTGAGTTGAAGCCGTGTGAGTAAAAGCGTTGGCCCGACATCATCAGGGTTCCTTGCGCAGCTTCTGTGCCAGCAGCTGGGCGAAATTCGGTAATTGTTTGAGATTGGGCAGGGCCGGTGCGGGCGTCTGCGGCAGTGGCTCGGGCAGCTGGTGCAAGGTGCTGATGCCGCCGGCGGTAATGCCCAGCAGCAGCTGCTGGCCATTGACGTCGACCACCACCACGCGTTCCTTGGCGCCGACATTGATGCTGGCGACCACCTTCAAGCCTTCAGCCGGTCGGAAGCTACCGCCGGGCATGCGCTTGAGCAGCCAGCCCAGGCCGATGATCAGGCCCAGCACCAGCAGCAAGGTGAAGAAGGCGCCGAACAGGCCGGGCGCACTGGCCGCATGCTGGCCGACCGGCGCGGCTGCCTTGGCGGCCGGTGCGGCATAGGCGAGCAATGCGATCAACGCAGTCTCCGGATGCGCTCGCTGGGGCTGACCACATCGGTCAGGCGCACACCGAAGCGATCATTGATGACGACGACTTCGCCATGCGCGATCAGCGTGCCATTGACGAATACGTCCAGCGATTCGCCGGCACCGCGTTCCAGCTCCACCACCGAGCCCTGGTTGAGCTGCAGCAGGTTGCGGATTGGCAGGCGCGCGCGGCCTACTTCCAGCGACAAGGTCACCGGAACGTCGAGGATGACGTCCAGATCCAGATCGGTGCTGACGCCGTTGTCGGCCTGCAGGTTGCTGAACTGTGCCGGCGTAGCGGCGTTTTCAGCTTCGGGGGAGTGGTTGTCATTCATCGGTGTTTTCCTGAATCACGGGAACGCTGGGACGCTTTCCCGGAGGATGGGTTGCAGTGATCTTGATGGCGTTGCGTTCGTTGGACACACCAAACTCGCCGGTGAACACCGGGATGCCTTCCACGCACAGCGGCACCTGCTTGGGCATTTCGATCGGCAACACATCGCCGATCTTCAACCGGGTCAGCTCGCGCAGGCTCATCCGGCGCTTGGCCAGTACGCTGGACAGTTCGACTTCAGCAGTGTCCAGCTGCTCGCGCAGCATCACCGCCCAGCTCTCGTCGCGGTCGTTGCGGTCGCTCTGGATGCCGGCGTCGAGCAGTTCGCGGATCGGCTCCAGCATCGAGTACGGCAAGGTGATGTGGATGTCGCCGCCGCCGCTGTCGAGCTCGACATGGAAGCGGCTGACCACCACGTATTCGCGTGGGCTGACGATGTTGGCGAAGTGCGGGTTGATCTCGGAGTTGATGTAGTCGAAATCGACGTTCATCACCGGGCCCCAGGCTTCACGCAGGTCGGTGAAGGTCTGCTTCAGCAGCAGCTGGATCACGCGCATTTCGGTAGCGGTGAATTCGCGGCCTTCGATGCGGGTGGGGTAGCGCCCGTCACCACCAAAGAAGTTGTCGACGATGGCGAACACCAAGGTCGGTTCGAATACGATCAGTCCGGTACCACGCAAAGGTTTGAAGCGGATCAGGTTGAGGTTCGTCGGCACATACAGCGAATGCAGGTAGTCACCGAACTTGATCAACTCGATACCGCGTACCGACAACTCGGCCGAGCGCCGGATCAGGTTGAACAGGCCGATGCGCCACAAGCGCGCAAAGCGTTCATTGACCATTTCCAGGGTCGGCATGCGCCCACGGATGATGCGGTCCTGGCTGGCGAAGTCGTACGAGCGTGCTTCGCCAGGTGCCGCCGCTGGCTCGGCGGTGTTGACCGAGCCGGAATCGACGCCATGCAACAGGGCGTCGATCTCGTCTTGGGACAGCAGGTCGTTGATGCTCATCGTGGCGCCTTACTGGGTCACAAAGCTGGTGAACAACAAGTCGTCGACACTGTTCTGGCCGGTCTCGGCCTTCATCAGCTTCTTCACTTCGGCCAGCGCCGAGGCCTGCAGCTTTTCCTTGCCCGCGCGGTCGGCGATCTGCGCCGGCTCGACCTGCGAGAACAGCATCAATAATTTGGCGCGGATGGCCGGGGCATGGGTCTGCAGCGCGGTCAGTGCCAGCGGATCGCGGGTCATCAGCTGTACCTCGACCTGCAGGTAGCGTGGGCCATCGACCGGGCCGCTGAGGTTGACCACGAAGGCCGGGTCGAGCGCGAAGTACTGGGCAGGCGCCGGGGTCTTGGGCTTGGCTTCCTTGCTGGCTTCGGCGTGGTCCTTGCCCTGGGTGAAGTACCAGACCCCGCCACCGGCCGCGGCTGCGGCAAACACGGCGATCAGGGCGGGAACCAACAACGAGCGCTTCGGTTTGCTTGCCGCTTCCTTGGTGGGTTCAGCTTTGCGGTTTTTATCAGCGGCAACGGCCACGTGGAGCTCCTCAGGATTGCTGCCCAGTCAGATGCAAGGGCTGTGCCGGAGGAGGTGAAAGGGCCGATGGCGGGAATTTGACGCGGGGCCCGAGAGCTTGTGCCGCTGTAGGAGCGGCGTAAGCCGCGAAGCTGATGCCGGTTCTGCCGACGCATAAATGGCCTGCCAACGGACGGTAAACAGCCGATGGTGGCATCACCCTTTGGGCATGCCCCTGCAACCGATCAACCCATACAGCGGCCACAAGGCACTGCGTCTAGGCCGCGCTTCCACCGGTAAGGGCCGGGCTGGTCACATCAGTTCGCTTCTATCCTTTCTGGAATGCGGTGTGGCTGTGAATCGCGGTTACCTCGCTGTAGGAGCGGCGTAAGCCGAGAAGCTGGCGAACTGAAACACCATCAGCTTCGCGGCTTACGCCGCTCCTACAGCGGGTCATGCTCTACGTGTGCCTTCAGGCATACGCATCCAGCAGGCCGCGCATACGCAGGTTGTGTGGGGTGGTGACTGGGAGGTCGGTGCCTTCCAGTTGGCTGCCGGTTGCCAAACCGCTGCCAGTCTCGCCCTTTTCGCCCTGTTGCTGCGGCGTCGATTGCTGGCCCACATCGGCGTGGCTCAGCTGCAGGCCCTGCTCCCCCAGCATTTCACGCAGGCGCGGCAGGCTGCTTTCCAGGGTGTGGCGGACGTCGGCGTGGGCGCTGCTGAAACTGGCGTGGACGCGGTCGCCGTCCAGTTGCAGTTTGACGTCGATCTCGCCCATGTTTTCCGGGTTGATGCGGATGTGGGCGTGGCCGATCTTCTGCTCCGCCAGCCAGCCGACGCGGGCGCCGATGGCCTCGTCGAAGTCGCCGCCATTCAGATCCGGGGTTGGCGTGGGCGCGGTGATGCTGCTTGCCGGGGCGCTTGCGCGGACTTCCTGCAGGGCCTGGTTATGCAGCAAGGACGCAAACGTGGCGGGCGCCGGGGTATCGACATCGAGGTTGAGGCTGCTCGCATCGTCGTTCGCGGCCGCTGCGGCCAAGGGCAGGCTCAGCTCTGCGCTGGCCTCGTCAGCGCTGATGGTGGCCGGCTTGGCTGTGGCAGCAGCCGGAACAGTTGGCAGGGCAGGGAGCGCCGCCGCCGTGGGATTGGCTGGCGCGGCCTCATCCAGGTTCGCGGCCGCAAGGGCCGCTGGTGCCTTCGCTGCGGGCTCCGCTGGCTGGGCAACGATCGCCGACAAGCCAAACGGCGGCCACGGCGCGTCTTCCGCGGCGGTCTGCGTGTCGGGCTTGTCGTCGTTGCTGGTACTGCTGTCGGTAGCGGTGCTCTGCTCCGTTGTGGCTTCGCTGGAACTGTCTTCGCCGCGCGCTTCATTGGCGGGCTTGGCGTCCGTGCTGCCTTGCTTGCTGGCGGCAGGCTTCTGCGTGGCTGGCTTGCTGTTGAGCATTGAATCGAAGCCGTTGTCGCTGGACTTGTCGGTGCTGTTGCTGCGCGCGCCGTTGCTGCTGTCGATGGTGCTGGTGCCGCCGAGTGCGGAGGAAAGAACATTCACTGGCTTTCCCCTTCGGCGTCGCCTTCGGTCTTCTTCAGGCGCGCACGGCGGGCACCGATATCGTCCATCTCGCGCTGGTCGCGACGGTCAGCGACCTGCTTTTCCTGCGCGCGATAGCTGGCAGCCAGCTGTTCCAGCACGGCCTTGTCGCGGCTGGCCAGCAGCAGGCGGGCGCGTTCGGCATCAACACGTTCCTGGTTGCTGTCCACGGTCTTGCTCTGTGCTTCGACCGCGTTGTCGAGCCGATCGAGGAAGGCGCGGCGGTTGAGCAGCTGCGCGGCACTGGTAGTGGCCAGCTGCGCATTGGCGTACTCATCGGCGTACTGGCGCAACTCGGAAAGCCGCGATTGATGCATGTCCAAGGCTTGCTGGCGCTCGGCCAGGGCTTTGGCGACTTCATCTTCGCGGTCCTGCGCGTGGCGCAACAGCGGGTCCAGGCGACGGCTAGGGCTCATGCGGGCGTCTCACTATCTACCAGTTGGTGCAATGCACTGAGGCTGTGGCTCAGGTCGGCGGCGTTGTGCACGTCCTGGCCAAGGAATTCCATGATCTCCGGCCACCGATCCAGTGCTTCGTCGGTGAGCGGGTCGTTGCCGCGCTGATAGGCACCGATGGCGATCAGGTCGCGGTTGGCGGTGTAGGCCGACACCAGCTGCTTGAGCTTGCGGATACGCGCGCGCCAGACGTCGTCGGCGATGTCCTGGACGACGCGGCTGACCGAGGATTCAACGTCGATGGCTGGGTACAGGCCGCTGTCGGCAACGCGCCGCGACAGCAGGATGTGGCCGTCAAGAATGGCGCGGGCGGCGTCGGCGATCGGGTCCTGCGGATCGTCGCCTTCGGTGAGCACGGTGTAGAAGGCGGTGATCGAGCCGCGGCCTTTGGCGCCGTTGCCGGCGCGTTCGACCAAGGCTGGCAGTTTGGCGAATACCGACGGCGGGTAGCCACGGGTGGTTGGCGGCTCGCCGACGGACAGGCCGATCTCACGCTGCGCCTGGGCGAAGCGGGTCAGCGAGTCCATCAACAGCAGCACGTTCAAGCCCTGGTCGCGGAACCATTCTGCGATGGCGGTGGCACGGTAGGCGCCGTGCAGACGGGCAAGCGGTGGCCGGTCGGCCGGGCTGGCGACGACCACCGCGCGGCGCAGGCCTTCCTCGCCCAGCGTGGATTCGACAAAGTCACGCACTTCGCGGCCACGCTCACCGATCAGCCCAACCACGATCACATCGGCGGCGGTGAAGCGGGTCATCATGCCCAACAGCGTCGATTTGCCGACGCCGGAGCCGGCAAACAGGCCCACACGCTGGCCGCGGCCAATCGGCAGCAGCGAATTGATCGCGCGTACGCCGACATCCAGCGGCTGGGTGATGGGTTCGCGTGCCAGCGGGTTGATCGACACACCGGCCATGCTGACCACGCCTTCAGCGCGGATCGGGCCCTTGCCGTCCAGCGGAATGCCATCGGAATCGATGACGCGGCCAAGCAGGCCTTCGCCGACCTCGACACCGCCACGGCGATAGGAGGGCACGACGCGGGCGTTGGGCAGCAGGCCATGCAGTTCGGCGCTGGGCATCAGATAGGTGCGGTCGCCGGAGAAGCCGACGACTTCGGCATCAACCCAGCCGCCGTCGATGATCTCGACCTTGCAGCTGGCGCCCATCGGCGCTTCGCAGCCAACCGCTTCAAGGGTGAGGCCGACGGCACGACGAAGAATGCCTTCGCGAACCAGACCGTGGCCGCCGCCGGCGTCCAGCGAGATGCCATCCAGGCGCGCGGCCAGACGCAGATTGCGGGCGGCAGCCCAGTCGGCGGGAGCGGGGGAGGGCGAGGGCGCAGGATTCATTGGGTAGCTCCGGCACGGCGCAGCACGGTGGCCAGCGCAGCGCGCAGGCGCGCATCCAGGGTGCCGTCGACACGCACAGCCTCTGCGTGCACGCGCAGGTCGCCACGGCTGAGACTATGGTCGGGTACCAGACGCTGCCCGGCGGGCAGGGTCAGCAGATTGCTGATTGCGGCGATGTCATCCGGGTGCAGGCGCACTTCGACATCGCGGTGGGTACCGCTGACCGTGTCCAGCGCCTCATCGATCAGATCCTTCAGCAGCGATGGATCGGCCTCGTAGGCGCGGCTGATCAAGGCGCCGGCAATGCGCACAGACAGTTCGCCGAGTGCGCCAACCACTTCATTCTCCAGTCGCACCAAGGGCCGGCTGAAGTTGTCGAGGATGCCCTCGATCTGCGCGGTCAGGCGGCGTACTTCGGCCTGGCCCTGCGCATAGCCTTCGGCGTGGCCTTGCTGGAAACCTTCTTCCTGCGCGGCATCGCGGATGGCCTGGATCTCTTCCAAAGTCGGCGGTTGCAACGGCGGCGGCGCAGGTTCGGCAACGATGGTTTCCAGCGACGCAAGGTCGAAATCCTCGGTCACCGGCAGGCCTGCCGGTGCGTTCAGATCCGGGGCGTGCCAGCGCACGGCGTTGATCACAGCATGGCCTCCGCTGCGCCGCCCAAGGTAATGGTGCCTTCATCGCCCATGCGTTTGACGATGGCTAGGATCTCGCGCTGTGCGCCTTCGACGTCGGACAGGCGCACCGGGCCGCGTGCTTCCATGTCTTCGAGCAGGATCTCGGCGGCGCGCTGCGACATGTTGCGGGTGATCTTGTCGCGCACCTTGATATCGGCGCCGCGCAGGGCCAAGCCCAGGCGCTCGCCGCTGACTTCGCGCAGTACCAGCTGCATTTCGCGGTCGTCCAGGTCCACCAGGTCGTCGAACACGAACATCAGGTCCTGGATGCGGCTGCCCAGCGGCGAATCGATACGGGCAATTTCGGTGAGGATGGCCTGGTCCTGGCCGCCGTCCATGAAGTTGAGGATGTTGGCAGCACACTGCACGCCACCGATGTTCGACGACTTCAGGTTCTGGTTGCCGGCGAACTGGCGTTCCATGATCTCGTTCAGTTCGTTCAGTGCATTCGGCGGAATGCCGTCGAGGGTGGCGATACGCAGCAGCACGTCGACGCGGGTGCGCTCGGGCAGCAGTTTCAGCGCTTCGGCGGCCTGATCGGTTTCCAGGTGGGCCATGACGATGGCAATGATCTGCGGGTGCTCGTTGCGGACCAGATCGGCGACTGCGCGCGGGTCCATCCACTTCAGGGCATCCAGGCCAGTGGTATTGCGGCCGAGCAGGATGCGGTCGATCAGGTTGCTTGCTTTCTCATTGCCCAGGGCCTGCACCAGCATGTTGCGGATGTAGTCGTCCGAGCCGACGCTCAAGGAGGTCTTGTTGCCCAGCTCGGCGCCAAAGTCGTCCATCACCTTCTGCACCTGCTCACGGGTGACATCGGTGAGGGTGGCCATGGCGATGCCGATCTTCTGCACTTCCTTCGGTTCCATGTGACGCAGTACTTCAGCCGCGTCGGTTTCGCCGAGCGACAGCAGCAGTACGGCGGCACGTTGCACGCCGGTCATCGGCATTGCATCAGTCATTTGACACCCATCCCTTCACTACCTGGGCAACCCGCTTGGAGTCGGTCTTCACTGCTTCGCGGGCCATGCGCAGGCGTTCTTCGTAAGCGTCTACCGGCAGTGCCAGTGCTGGCTTGCCATCAAGGTGCAGGCGGTCAGCGGCAAGCGCCGGCATCTCGGTGCCGTCATCCAGTACCTGGACGTCTGCACTGAGCGGATCTTCCGGACCCGACAATGCCTTGGGGGTGCCGGTGATCTGACGCAGCGCCGGGCGCAGTACGCCGAACAGCAGGGCCAGCACCACAATGGCGCCAAGCACCAGGCGCAGCGCATCACGCACCTGCGGGTTCTCCCACCACTTGGGCGCTTCCACCGGGATGGATTCACGCACGAACGGTGCATTCATCACCGACACCGTGTCGCCGCGTTCGGCATTGAAGCCGACGGCCTGCTTGACCAGTGCTTCGACGCGGGTCAGTTCGGCGGCGCTGAGCGGCTGGTCGGTCTGCTTGCCGTTGGCACCGGCACGCGGCACATGGTCCACCAGAACCGCAACCGATACACGGTTGACCCGGCCCGGCGGCTGGCGGGTGTGCTGCAGGGTGCGGTCCAGCTCGTAGTTGCGGGTGGCGTTCTTGGAGGTTTCGGTCGGCGTGGCCGCGGTAGCCGGCGGTGCTGCTGCGGCGCCAGGCGGGGTGTTGCTGGTGGCGCCGGGAATGCCCTGCG
Organism: Stenotrophomonas sp. STEN038; assembly: GCF_056759895.1. Lineage (NCBI taxonomy): Bacteria > Pseudomonadati > Pseudomonadota > Gammaproteobacteria > Lysobacterales > Lysobacteraceae > Stenotrophomonas > Stenotrophomonas sp. STEN038. The sequence goes on along the minus strand of NZ_JBRRDW010000008.1, from coordinate 10,778 downwards.
GGCCGGCGGTGGCGCTGCTGTTCTCGCTGATCTGCTCGCTGCGTACCTTCTGCGGCTCACCGTTGAACAGCTCGCGGGCTTCCTCGGTGACCGAGAAATCCATGTCGACGCTGACTTCCGGATTGACCCGGCCGGCACCGGTCATCGGCTCCAGCAGCTCGCGGATGCGCTGGTTGTAGGAACCTTCCAGACGCCGCACCTGGTCGAACTGCGCAGCATTGAGCGCGGCTTCGCTGTTGGGGTCGGCGATGGTGAGCATGCGGCCGCTCTGGTCGACGACGGTCACGCGCTCGGGCGCCAGGTCGGGGATGCTGGAGGCCACCATGTGCACGATGGCATCCACCTGGTTGCGTTCCAGCTGCTGGCCACCGCGCAGTTCCAGCACCACCGAGGCGCTGGCGACGTCGCGCTGGCGGGTAAAGGCGCTGGGCTTGGGAATGGCCAGGTGCACGCGCGCGTCGCGGACCGGACGCAGGCTGCTGATGGTACGCACCAGCTCGGTTTCCAGCGCGTGCTGGTAGCGTGCGGTTTCGACGAACTGGCTGACGCCGAAGCCGGGATCGCGCTCCATCATTTCAAAGCCGAGGCGGCCGCTTTCGGTCAGGCCGGAGCCGGCCAGCTTCAGGCGCGCATCATGCACGTTCTTTTCCGGCACGCTGATGGCGCCGGTGGTGGCGTCCAGCTCAAACGGAATCTGCGCCGAACGCAGCAGGTCGGTGGCCTCGGCCGTCGCCTTCTGGTCCAGCCCGGTGTACAGCGGCATCATCTGTGGCTTCTGCGCCCAGAAGAACACGAACAAGCCAGCCGCGACCGCAACCGCGATCATTGCCATCAAGCCCAGGCGACGGGTGATCTGCATGCTCTGCAGACGGTCGAACCAGGCGCCAGCCCGTTCCGGATTCAGTGATTCTCTGGACAGCGCGAGTGCCATGCGTGCGGATCCTTACAGCGGCATGTTCATCACGTCCTGGTAAGCCTGGACGAGACGGTTACGGACTTCCACGGTGGCGCGGAACGCCAGCGAGGACTGTTGGGAGGCGACCATGACCTTGGCAAGGTCGGCATTGGCATCGCCACGCTCGAATGCGGCAGCCAACTGCCCTGACTTCTGTTGGGCTTCGTTGACGCCCTGGATGGCACCCTGCAAGGCCTGGCTGAACGAAGGGGCTGTAACGGCATTGCCTTCGGCCAACCCCTGGATCGCGTTGCTGCGCGGCACATCACCGATTGGCGCGGTTTGCGCCACCTGGTTCTGCAGCGTGCGGATCTGGGAGAGAACAGAGGTGATGGAGTGGGACATCGTGCGGGGTTCCGGGCAACGTGTGGGGGAGCTGCTGGAACAGTTGCAAGTTGCATGCCGGAACCGTGAAGGCCTTGATGTTGGTGAATGCGCCGGATTTCTGTCGGGCCTGGGATGCCGACCGCGACGATTTGCCGGAGTCGTGTTGGCCCAAACGAAGACGGCCGCCAGAGAACCGGCGGCCGTGATGCGAGGTGCGTAGCCTGGGGATGTACAGCGCGTGGGGGAGCTGAGGGCTTATCCGACTCTCGACCAGACATCCCTGGGTTGCATCGCCTGCCTGGATCAGGTCAGCTGCTGGCTTCGGCGGAGTCGCGCTCGATGCCGTATTTGCGCAGCTTTTCCACGAGGGTGGTGCGGCGAAGGCCGAGCAGCTGGGCGGCATGCGCAACCACGCCCTGGGTACGCTCCAATGCTTCATTGATCAGAGTCAGCTCGATGCTGGCCATGTGATCACGCAGGTCCATGCCTTCGCTGGGCAGTTGCTTGCCAGTCTCCGGCGCAGTGATCCTGCTGATCAAGCCGCTGGGCTGGCTGGCAGGTTGTGCCGGTGCTGCAGCCAGTTTGCCAAGCAGCATAGGCCGCTCGTCGTCGCTGCTTGCTGCTGCAGCCAGGTTCGCCTGGTCACCGCGGTAGCGGCTGGGCAGATCCTGCACGCGTACAGTACCGCCGGGATGCAGTACGGCCAGGCGTTCGACCAGATTGGTCAGCTCGCGCACATTGCCTGGCCATGCGTAGCTTGCGAGCGCCTGCAGTGCTTCCGGAGCAAAGCGGACTTCACCACGGCCCGTACGGGCGAGCTGGGTGGCGATGGTCTCCACCAGTACCGGAAGATCGCTGGCGCGCTCACGCAGTGCCGGTACTTCGATCGGGAACACATTGAGGCGATAGAACAGGTCCTCGCGGAACTTGCCATCGGCGATGCGTGATTCCAGATCGCGGTGGGTAGCGGCGATGACCCGCACGTTGCAGCGGATGGTCTGGTTGCCGCCAACGCGCTCAAAGCTGCGCTCCTGCAGCACGCGCAGCAGCTTTACCTGCATCGGCAGGCTCATGTCGCCGATTTCATCCAGCAGCAGCGTGCCGCCTTCGGCCATTTCAAAGCGGCCCTTGCGTGCACTCAGCGCACCGGTGAAGGCGCCTTTTTCGTGGCCGAACAACTCGCTTTCCAGCAGATCCGGCGGAATCGCACCGCAGTTGATGGCGATGAACGGACCGTCGCGTCGCGGCGAGCGCTGGTGGATGGCACGTGAGACTACTTCCTTGCCGGTGCCGGATTCGCCCAGCACCAACACGGTGGTATCGAAATTGGAGACCTGCTCGATCAACTGGCGCAGTTCGGTAACGGCCGGGCTGTGGCCGGTTGGGCCGCTGTCGCCGGCGTTGTCGGCCTGGTGTTCGGCGTCCAATCGCTTCAGGCTGGCGCGACGTAGCAGCGTCTCCATCTGCGCGTGGCGCATCGGCTGTTCCAGCGGCCAGACATTGGCTTCGTGCAGGCCGTAGTGGCGCGAGAACGCCAGCGGATCACCCTCGGCGAGCAAGACCGGCGGCGGCAGCGAAGTCCCGGCCAGCCAAGTAAAAAAGCCGGCTGCACGGTCGGCATCTTCAAGCGCGCCAACCACCACCGCCATCCAGTCATTGCTGCGATGACGGCTGACGTCGATGTCCTGCGCTTCGCTGACCCAGCGTGGGTTGAAGTCCATGAATTCGAGCAAGGCCAATGTGCGCTCGGCGCGCATGCCGTCGGCGTCGATCACCAGAATGCGTGATTCACTCATCTTCTTGTACCTTGAGTCCTTCCAGAATCGGCATCACTTCCTGGATATAGGACAGCTTGCTGACAAAATTATCGGCACCGGCGCGCAGTGCGTGTTCGCGGTGCTCGGCATCATCGAAGTGACTGGCGATCACGATGTATGGCGGCTGGTCCTGGGTCTTGATCAGGCGCGTGGCCTGCAGGCCGCCCATTTCCGGCATGGCCAGATCCATCAGCACGACCTGCGGGCGCAGGGTTTCGGAGCGCTCGATCGCTTCGAGCCCATTGGCTGCGCTGCCGACTACTTCCAGCCAGTCGATCTTGCGGAAATGACGCATGGCAGCGTTGATGAAGCCTTCATGGTCGTCGACCAGTACTACGGTGAGCTTGTTCATGGGAATCCTTGGTCTCAGCCCACACGGGCCGGCTGGGGCTTGCTGCTCTGGCGGCGACGTTCGCGGGCCGGGGCGATATCAAGCTGTTCGCGGTATTTTGCGACGGTCCGGCGTGCAATGTTCACCCCTTGGCGCGACAACAAGCCGGCGATGGCCTCGTCGGCCAGCGGGCGGGCCTCCGGTTCGGCATCGATCAGGCGCTTGACCATGGCCTTGACGGCCTGCCCGGAAACGCTGGCGCCTTCCAGGCGTACGGCGAAGAAGTGCTTCAGTTCAAAGGTGCCGCGCGGGGTCTGCAGGTACTTGCCGGAGGTGATCCGCGAGACGGTGGATTCGTGCATGCCGATCAGATCGGCCACTTCCTTCAGGGTCAGCGGCGCCATGCACTCGTCACCATTGACGAGGAAGGCAGCCTGGCGCTCGACGATGACCCGTGCGGTGCGCAGCAGGGTGTCGTAGCGCATCGACAGGCCGCGGGTCAGCCAGCGCGCTTCCTGCAGCATCTCGCGCAGGGGCTGGGCGGCTTCACCGCTGCTGTCGGCGACAACCCGCTCGTAGCTGCTGTTGATGGCCAGGCGCGGGGTGGTGGCCGGATTCAGCGCTACCCGCCATTGGCCGTCAGCGTGCCAGGCGACCACGTCCGGGATAACGCTCAGTTCCTGCTGTGGCAGAAGAGTCTCGCCTGGGCGTGGCTGCAGTGACAGGACCAGACGGAAGGCTTCCTGCACGTCCTCGACGTCGGCATCCAGGGCGCGGGCCAAGGCCGGGTAGTCGTGGTTGGCCAGCAGCTGCATGTCGGCGTCGAGCAGGCGGCGCGCCAGATGGCGAGCCGGGACCTTGCCGGGCAGGGCGGTGAGCTGGGCCAGCAGGCATTCACGCAGGTCGACGGCGGCCATGCCGGCCGGCTCGCCGTGCAGCAGGCGCTGGCGCAGGGCTTCGATATCGGAGCTGCTGCGGTCCAGGCGGGCGCTGGCCAGCTGGGTCAACTGGGCCAGCGGGGCCTGCAGGTAGCCGGCTTCATCGCAGTGGTCCAGCCAGAAGCTGACCACGGCCAGGTCGGTATCGTCCAGCTCATAAGCAAGTGCGTTGAGGATGCGCAGCTGCGGGTCGGTCGACTCGCCGGCCGCGACGCGTGCCATGCGATCTTCGTCGTCGGCGTTCCAGCTGGCGCCGGGCACGTCCCACAGATTGCTTTCGGGCAGTTCATCGAACGCAGCGGTTTCAGTCTGCGCAACATCGGCATCGGTCGCTGCCGGCGCGTCCTCTGCCAGCTCCTGCAGCTCCAGCAGCGGGTTGCTCTCCAGCGCCTGGCGGACCTCCAGTTCCAGCTGCATGCCGTTGAGCTGCAGCAAGCGGATCGATTGCAGCAAGGCAGGCGTGAGATGGAGTTGCTGGCCCAGCTGGGCTGAGAGTGTGGCTTTCATGCGTTTCCCCGTTGCGGCCAGTGGATGGCTGCGTTGTGGAACGCATCTTGCGTGCTTCATGTCGGGGCGGTAATAGGTGTTGGCCCGATAGCTGTCAAAGTTCGCCCTACGCGATGTAGGTGATTCCCTTACGCGGCGTCGAATAATTGGCGCACTGGATCTGCTTTATTTCTGCAAGTAATTGATTTGTATAGCTTGAGCCGTGTCGGCGACGGCTTTCCGATTTCGTGACGCAGCTTCGCTTTGACTGGCGTGCCGGCGTCAAGAAAGGTCGTTTTCATGGCGCAGCGCCAGCAGAAGCAGGTCGTTGGCGCGGCGGCAGCCCAGCGACTCCATCATTCGTGCCCGATGGGTTTCGACGGTCTTGATGCTGATGCCGAGGTCAGCGGCGATTTCCTTGGTGGTCTGGCCGGTGCCCAGGCGTCGCAGTATCTGCTTCTGGCGTGGCGACAACGCGCCAATGCCGGTCGCGCGTTCCTTGCCGATCAGCGGCGCGAGCATCTTTGCTGAAATATGCGGGCTCAGGAATATCTGGCCAGCATGGGCGGCGCGCAATGCCAGTTCCAGTTCGGCCGGTGCTGCATCCTTGACCAGAAAGCCGACGGCACCGCGATCCAGTGCGTCACGCACATGTGCGGCGTCATCGTGCATCGACATCATCACCGCACGTGCGTGCGGCAGCCGCTGGCGGATATCGGTCAAGGCTTCGAGCCCGGAGCGGCCGGGCAGGGACAGGTCGAGCAGGATCAGGTCCGGCACATGAAACAGTGCCATTTCCAATGCCTGCTCGGCATTGCTGGCTTCGGCCACCACCTGGATACCGTCAAATGTCTGTAGCAGCCGGGTGAGCCCAGCACGAACCAAGGTGTGGTCGTCGACAATAAGAACGCGCACAGGAGACCGGGTCATAACGGAAGGCTGCACCTTAGCGGAGCGGCGAGGCAGGCGCCAGAGCACAAAGTGGGAATAGGCTCACCGGTTGCGGCGGCTGTCAGCAATCTGCTTGCGATGCAGTCGGAACAAATGGCGTTCCACCGCTGCAAGCAACGCATCATTCTGCGTATCCAGGCGCAGCCATAGCTGCCCTCCCTGCGCTGTATCCGCTTCGGCCAGGACCACGACAGGCAGTTCAATCGCGTCGGGAAGCCATTCGGCCGGTTGCAGGCAGACGACGCCAGCGGTACCGGCCACGAAGCCGCCCAACTGCTCGCGCTGCAGGCGCAGGCCATGCCGCGACCAGCGTAACGGAGTGGCTGGCGCAGACGGTGCCTCGCGCTGCAGCAGGCGGCCCAGCAGTACCAGGGTCAGATCCAGGCGTGCTTCCAGCCGCTGCAGTTGCAGGCTGTTGTCGTTGCGCTCGTCGCCGTCGTCCACATTGCGGGCATCCTCGACCAGGGCGATGCTGCGCAGGAGCATCTCGGCACTGCCCGGGCGCTTTACCTTGGCACCGGCCTCGAACACCACTGGCAGTGACAGTTCACAACTGAGGGTGTCGTCGAACAGCTCGGTTTCTGCAGGGTGAGCGATGCCAGTGGGATTCATGCCAGGGTTCCAGCCTGCTGATAGGCGCTGGCTGCGCGGGTGGATTGACGCTCGGCGCGCAGGTGCATGGCGGCCTGGTCGCGTAGCTCCCGCATCCGTGCGGTCACGCTGTGCTGCTGTTCCAGCAACGTCTGCAGGGCATCGGCGCTTCCGCCTGTGCCGTTTTCCTGGATGTAGCTGCGCAGACGCTCATCGTGGGCAGCGACAATCTTCTCGGCACCGTCATGATCTTCCGCCTCGATTGCATTCTTCAGGGCATCGAGATCGGCGTGCAGGGCATCAAGTATCGCGCTGGCGATGTTGGCCATCAGCGTGCTCCAGCTGCGGCAGACGTGCTGCGTTGGTCGGAGGGGATGGCGTTCCAGGCAGATTCGATCTCACTGAGCAGGGAGAGTGATTCCTGCAGGGCGGCAACGTCGTTATTGAGGTTGGCTTCGGTCAAGCGCTGCACGATGTAGTCGTAGAGCGCGGAAAGGTTGCCTGCAACTTCACCGCCGGCGACATGGTCGAGCGAACCGTTGAGCTGGCCAACGATGGCGCAGGCTTCGCCGATTGCCTTGCCCTTCAATGCCTGGTCGCCCTTGGCAAGGAAGGCCTCGGCACGCCGCATGCGCTCGCTGGCGCCTTCCAGAAGCAGGGAGACCAGCTTGTGGGGGTCGGCATCCACTACCCGGGTTGAAACGCCGATCTGGCGGTATTGCTCGGCGAAATTGCGGCTGGGACCGTACATGTACTCAATCTCCTGGTATTCGTGCAGTGATGGCAACGACTGCCGATACATCATGTGTGTGGCGTGATCTGCTATCGGCCATCAATGCGTATGACTTGAGCCCGTCCTGGGCTATCAGCCCGACATCGCCGAAAGCTGCTGCGAAAGATAACTGCTGGTGCCCTGCATCTGTGACACCAGCTTGTCCATCGCAGTGAACTGGGCGGTGTAGCGTGCCGACACCTTTTCCATGCGTGCGTCGAGGTCGTCGAGCTGCTTGCCGAGTTTCTTGATTTCCTTGTTGAGCGCGTCGGTACGCTGCACCAAGGTGCCGGTACCGCTGTCCAGGTTGCTCTTGAGGATGCTGTTCATACCTTCATACAGCTTGCCGCTCTTGCCAACCAAAGCCTCGGCGGCAGCGGGATTCTTGGCCATCGCCTTGTCGAAGACACTGGCATCCAATGACAGGGTGCCATCCTTGGTGATGGTCAGCCCCAGTTCCTTGAGATCGATGACATTGGCGCTGAGCTGGCCGCGCAGCTGTTGCTGCAGACCGCGCACCATCGAATCGCCCGTCAGTACCGATGCCTGGTCCTTCTCGGCGTCATAGGCGCTGGAGGTCTTGAGCAGGCTGGTGGAGGCGTTGTAGGCGGTAACGAAGGCCTGCACCGCCGATTTCAGTGGTTCATTGTTCTGGGTGATGGTCAACGGGGTGGTGGTGCCAACCTCGGCCTTGGTCAGGTCCAAGGTCACGCCAGCGATGATGTCGCTGATGCTGTTGCTGCTGGATTCACGGTCAAACCCGTCCACGCGTACGTGCGCGTTGGTGGCAGCGCTGATCTGTGACATGCCACCGCTGCTGCCATCCCAGGCCAGCGCGGAAAGGCCGCCATTGCCACCGCTGGCAGTGACCGTCAACTTACCGTCGGTGCCGGCATTGACGGCATTGAGTACCAGGTGCTGGCCATCGTTGGCGGTGATGACGGTGGCATTGACGCCTTTGCCACCGGCTGCACTATTGATGGCGGCGGCGATGCTGGTCAGGTTACTGCCCGGAGCGATATCGACCGAAATGGAATCCTTCTCGCCCCAAGCGATCGACAGCTTGCCGTCGCCCACCACGGCTTCAGCGTCAAACGCGCCGGAGCTGAGCTTCTGCGGCTGCGCCAGGCTGAGCACTTCGATGTTGTACGTACCTGCCGCGGCCAAGGTCTTGCCAGTAGAGGGGTCGGTGACGATGGTCGCTGAGAAGCCACTTTTCTCCGGTACGGAGGTTTTATAGGCGCGCAGATCGGCAGCTTTGCCCATGGCGTCCATCGCCGTCTGCAAGCTGCTCAACGAGCTCTTGATGTTGCCCAGCGCGGAGAGTTTGGCGGTGGCCGTGGTTCCCTGGTTGTTGATGCGGTTGGCAGCAGGTGCGCGTTCAGCTGCAACCAACTGCTTGACGATGGTAGGAATGTCCAAGCCGGAGCCAATGGTGGACAGGGAAGACGTAGCCATGGATGTTCCTCTTTCAGCGAGGGGGTGAAGCTGCAACCGCCACCCCGGATATCGGCACGCGGCGGCATAGCTTTAGCTGCGTGGCTCCGCAGGCATCTGCAAGCGGCGTGCCAGTGCCTGCCGGCGCGCACAGCGCAGTTCACGGCGGGGGAGAGGCGGACCCTTGGCGGCGCTGAATGGTGTTGCCAAGGCGTCGGCTTCGACGCCGTAATCCAGGCGCTGGCATTGCAGTGCTTCCATAACGCACAAGCCCCGCCATTGCTGGCGGGGCTTGTGCCACGCCAGCGTTATCACGCCGACGTGGAGGGTGTTGCTTGCTGGATCAGCGCAGCAGGCTCAGCACGTTCTGGCTGGTCTGGTTGGCCTGGGCCAGCATGGCGGTACCGGCCTGCTGCAGGATCTGCGTGCGGGTCAGCTCTGCCGTTTCCTTGGCGTAGTCGGTGTCACGAATACGGCTGCGGGCCGAAGACATGTTTTCCGACGAGGTGTTCAGGTTGGCAACCACCGAGGTGAAGCGGTTCTGCACGGCACCCAGATCGGCACGTGCCGAGTTGATGGTGCTCAGGGCCGCGTCCATTGCGTTCAGCGCGTTGTCGGCGCCGGCGGTGGTGGAGATGTCCAGATCGGCGAAGCCGGTTGCCGAAGCACCTGCGGCCCAGTTGGTGGTGGTTGCAGCGGTCAGGCCGGTCTGCGCGGTCAGCGTGGTGCCGCCGCCGGCAACGGTGAACTGGCCCGAGGCCGAAGCCAGCTGCAGCTTGCCAGCGCTGTCCAGCGACGCGGAAACGCCGGTGTTGTAGCTCTGGTTGTTGATGGCCTTGACCAGGTCGGTGGCGCGCTGGGCACCGCTGCCGGCTGCGCCGTAGCTGATGGTGGCCGTGCCCTTGCTGCCGGTCAGGGTGAAGTTGCCGGCGGTGAAGTCAGCCGGGGTGCCGCCGGTTTCCGTCTGGGCGGTTACGGTGGCGGTCAGGCCGCCGGTCACCGAGATGGCTGCAGTGTTGGTGTTGCTCAGGGTTACGTTGTTGGTTGCTACCGTGGCGGTGACGCCGGCGACGCTGGTACCAATGGCAGCCTGCACGGCAGTAGCGAGGCCTGCAGCCGTCGTACGTCCGGCGTCGGCAGCGACGTTGATGGTGGTGCTGCCGATCTGGAAGGACAGTGCATCGGTGCTGGTCAGGCCGCTCAGGTCCAGCGTGCCGGTACCTGCCGTCGGGGTGCCGGCCACATAGCCACCGGTGGCGGCTGCAGCAGAAGCGGTAGCGGCGGTGTCGACCTTGTTCCAGTTGCCCAGGTCCTTGATGTTGGCGTTGGCGATCTGGGCGATGTCGATGGTCTGGCCCTGGTCGGCGCCGATCTGGAAGGACTGTGCCTGGAAGCTGCCGTCCAGCAGGGTGGTGCCGTTGAAGTTGGTCTGCTCGGCGACGCGCTGGATTTCTGCCTTCAGCAGCTGCACTTCGGCGTTCAGGGCTTCACGGTCGGAAGGCGAGTTGGTGGCGTTGCGCGACTGCACCGACAGCTCACGGATACGCTGCAGGTTGTTGCCGATTTCGGTCAACGCGCCTTCGGCGGTCTGCGCCATCGAGATGCCGTCGTTGGCGTTGCGGGCAGCCTGGTCCATACCGCGGATCTGGGTGCTGAAACGCTCGGAGATCGCCAGACCGGCGGCATCGTCCTTGGCGCTGTTGATGCGCAGGCCCGAAGACAGGCGCTGGATCGAGGTGGCCAGGCTGGAGCCGCTGGTGCCCAGGTTGCGCTGAGCATTGAGCGACATGATGTTGGTGTTGATGACTTGTGCCATGATTCGAGCTTCCTATGTGGCGTTGGGTCCGGCACATCACCTGGCCGGTACTGGGTGCAGTGGGCGGGGGTAAGAAGAGCCTTAGCACCGCTGCTGATACCAATAACGGCAGCTTTTCCGGCAGCTTTAGCGCCTTGCTGCAAGTGATGCCAAAACCACAAAACACACAAGCCCCGGGAAACCGGGGCTTGTGTGTTTTTGGCGTTGAATGGATGCCGAACCGTGCTCGGCAGCATCAGCATCCATGTAGTGGGGGGGGGGGGGGGGGGGGGGGGGGGGGGGGGGGGGCGGGGGGCGGCGGGGCGGGGGCGGGCGGGGGGCGGCCGGGGGGGGCGGGGGGGGGGGGGGGGGGGGGGG